>NZ_FOQW01000028.1:0-33229 GCF_900113845.1 Methylobacterium brachiatum
CTGACGAAGTCTAACGCGCGCTCCGATCGACACGGTGACATCCATCACTACCGCAACCTGGACGCCTGCCAGGCCTGCGCGATGCGAGCGCGCTGCACGACCGAGAAGTTCAAACGCTTCAAGCGCTGGAAGCACGAGGCGGTGCTGGAGGCCATGCAGAGGCGGCTCGATGCCATGCCGGACGCCATGGCGGTACGGCGCGCCACGGTCGAGCACGTCTTCGGGACGCTGAAAGCTTGGATGGGCAGCACGCCCATCCTGACGAAGGGCCTGAAAGGCGTGAGAACCGAGATGAGCCTCGCAATCCTCGCCTACAACCTGAAACGGATGATCCGCTTGTTCGGCGCAACCCGGCTCATCCAGGCCATTCGAGCCTGAAGCAGCGCGCCGCGCCGTCGTCATCATCCTGCCGATCGACGCTGGCGGCCATGTTAAATGCGTTTTGACACGGCCTCGGTCGAAAGCAGACGCCCTACGCACAAGCGAATTGGGTTCAGACCCTGGCGGATGGCGCCTCCGAGACCGGTCCCCGCGCCTGTGCGCCGGGGAGCCGGTCGGGCGTGACGGCGATACGCCGCGTCGCCGGACCGGCACCGCCTCCCTTGCCTTGTGCCCGCCGCGGACGATCTGAGCGGCATCAGGAACCGGTTCGGGCCGACCGACACACATGCATATCCACCTCGACGCGCTCGGCGGCGTGGCCGGCGACATGTTCGCCGCCGCGCTGCTCGACGCCTTTCCCGAGCATCTGGAGGGCGTGCGCGCGAGCGTGCGGGCCGTCGATCCGCGCATCGCCTGCGCCGCGTCCGAGCACAATGACGGCATCCTGCGGGGGCTGCGCTTCGCGGTCTCGGCCCCGGGGGCGGAGACGGTCCCCACGCCGCATCGCCACGGCGCCCATGCGGACCACCACCATCACGATCATCACGATCACGATCACCCGCACAGCCATGCGCACGATCCGGCGCCGCACGGCCACCGGCCCTGGTCCGAGATCCGCGCGGAGCTGGAGCGGGCGGAGCTCGCGCCGGCCGTCCGGGCGCATGCGCTGGCGATCTTCGGGCACCTCGCCGACGCCGAGGCGCGGGTCCACGGCATCGCGGTCGACGCCGTGGCGTTCCACGAGGTCGGCGCCTTCGACTCGATCGCCGACATCGTCGCCGCCGCCCACCTGATCGCCGCCCTCGAGGTGCGGAGCTGGAGCGTCTCCGCCCTGCCGCTCGGCTCCGGCCGGGTGCGGACCCAGCACGGCCCCCTGCCGGTGCCGGCCCCCGCCACCACGCTCCTGCTCGAAGGTTTCTCGACCCTCGATGACGGGATCCCGGGCGAGCGCGTGACGCCCACCGGCGCCGCGATCCTGCGCCATCTCTGCGGTCATGAGCCCGGGCGCGGCCGGCCCCCCGGCACGATCGGGCGGAGCGGCATCGGTTTCGGCACGAAGAGCCTGCCGGGGCTCAGCAATTGCCTGCGCGCCCTCGTGCTCGACGCGGCGGCCGCATCCCGGCCGGACCGGGCCGAGCTGGCCGTCATCGCCTTCGAGATCGACGACCAGTCCGGCGAGGATCTGGCCATGGGCCTCGACCGCCTGCGCGCGGAGCCCGGCGTGCGCGACGTCGTGCAGATGCCGGTCCTGGGCAAGAAGGGCCGGATGATGGCCCATATCCAGGCCCTGGTGCAGCCCGAGAGCCTGGAGACGGCGATCGCGGCCTGCTTCCGCGAGACCACCACGATCGGGCTGCGCCACCACCGGGTCGCACGGGCGGTGCTCGAGCGGGAGGCCGTGACGGTCGTGCCGGAGGGGCGGCCGGTCCGGGTCAAGGTCGTCGACCGGCCGGGCGGGCGCACCGCCAAGGCCGAGGCCGACGACGCCCTGGACCAGGCGGGCCAGGCGGAGCGGGCGCGCCTGCGGGCCGAGGCCGAGGGCCTCGCATTGCAACAGATCACGCACGAGATCACGAAGGTGGACCGGTGATGCGCGCGCAGCTCGAAGCCGTGCTGGCGGAACTCGGGCCCGTCGCGGTGGCGGTGAGCGGCGGGGTCGACAGCCTGACGCTGGCCACCCTCGCCCACCGCCTGGCACCGCACGCGGTCCTCGTGGTCCACGCGGTCTCCCCGGCCGTGCCCGGCGAGGCGACCGCGCGGGTCCGGGCCGAGGCCGCCCGGGAGGGCTGGGACCTGCGGGTGATCGAGGCCGGCGAGTTCGCCGACCCGGCCTACCGGGCCAACCCGGTCAACCGCTGCTTCTTCTGCAAGACCAACCTGTACGGGGCGATCCGCAGCGTCACCGAGCGGCAGATCCTGTCGGGCGCCAATCGCGACGACCTCGGCGAGTACCGCCCCGGCCTCGACGCCGCCCGGGAGCACGGCGTGCGCCACCCCTACGTGGAGGCGGGCCTCGACAAGGCGGCCGTCCGGGCGCTCGCCCGCGACCTCGGTCTCGGGACCGTGGCCGAATTGCCGTCCGCGCCCTGCCTGTCGAGCCGGGTCGAGACCGGTATCCCGATCGAGCCCGAGACCCTGGGCTTCATCCACGCGGTCGAGCGGCTGGTCGGGGGCGCCCTCGATGCCGGCACGGGCGCCCGGCGGGCCGTCCGCTGCCGAGTGCGGGCCGAGGGCGTGGTGGTGGAGCTCGACCCCGGCAGCCTCGCCGCCCTCGACCCGGAGCGTCGCGAAGAACTGGGGGCCGGCATCCGGGAGATCGCGCCGCCGCGTCTCGCCGGCCCGGTCCGGTTCGCCCCCTACCGGGTCGGCAGCGCCTTCCTGACCGGAGCCTCGCCCTGATGAGCGTCGCGGACGAATTCACCCTCGACTTCGCCCGGCCCGAGCGGATCGGCCTGGAGGAGGCGATCTTCTGCGCCGGCAAGAGCCCTGAGCAGATCGACGCGATCCTGGTCGCTGCCGGGGACCGGGGCGCCTCGCTGCTCCTGACCCGGCTCGATCCGGAGAAGTGCTCCCGGCTCGGGGCTGCGGCGCGGCTCGACTATTGCCCGGTCTCGCGCACGGCGGTGTTCGGGCAGCCCCCGGCCGTCGCCGGCCCGGCCCGGGTCGCCGTGGTGGCGGCCGGGACCTCGGACGTGCCCGTCGCCCGGGAGACCCTGCGCACGCTCGGCTATGCCGGCCACGCCGCGACGCTCTTCGCCGATGTCGGCGTCGCCGGCCTGTGGCGGCTGACCACACGGCTGGAGGAGATCCGGGCGCATCCGGTGGTGATCGTCGCCGCCGGCATGGATGCGGCGCTGCCGAGCGTGGTCGGCGGCCTCGTGGCCGGCGCGGTGATCGCGGTCCCGACCTCCGTGGGCTACGGCGTCGCCGCGGGCGGGCGCACGGCCCTCGACGCGGTGCTGGCGAGCTGCGCCCCCGGGATCACGGTGGTCAATATCGACAACGGCTACGGGGCGGCCTGCGCCGCCCTGCGCCTGCTCAACGCGGCGAGCCGCCTCGCCCAGGAGGTCGAACGATGATGTCCCGCCACCCGTTACCCTCCGAACCGAATCCCCTCCCGAACGGAGATATCCGATGGAACGCCGCAGCTTCCTCCAGGGCGCCGTGCTCGGCGCGGGCCTCGCGGGCGCCGGCAGCGCAGGTGCGGCCGTGAACGTCCCGCCGCTTCCGAACACCCGGCCCCAGGACCCGGCCGACCTTCCGCTGATCACCGATCCGGGCGAGCGCCGGGGCGAGATGCTCTACCGCAGCTTCGGCCGGACCGCGGAAAAGATCTCGGCGATCGGGATGGGCGGGTTCCACCTCGGCAAGAGCGCGGTGACCGACGACGAGGCGACCCGGCTGATCCACGAAGGCGTCGATCGCGGCATCACCTTCATGGACAATTGCTGGGACTACAATGACGGCCGCTCCGAGCTGCGCATGGGCGCGGCGCTGGCCCAGGGCGGCTATCGCGACAAGGTCTTCCTGATGTCCAAGATGGACGGGCGGACCAAGGAGGAGGCGCTCAAGCAGATCGACCAGTCGCTCCTGCGCCTGCGCACGGACCGGATCGACCTCGTCCAGCACCACGAGATCCTGCGCTACGACGACCCGGACCGCGTCTTCGCGGAGGGCGGGGCCATGGAGGGCTTCCTCGAGGCCAAGAAGCAGGGCAAGCTGCGCTATATCGGCTTCACCGGCCACAAGGACCCGCGCATCCACCTGCAGATGCTGGCGGTGGCGCAGGAGCGCGGCTTCCACTTCGATTCCTGCCAGATGCCGCTCAACGTGATGGACGCGCATTTCCGCTCGTTCGGCCATCTCGTGCTGCCGCACCTCGTGGCCGAGGGCATCGCGCCGCTCGCCATGAAGACCTTCGGCGACGGGGTGATCCTGAAGGCCGACGCGCCGATCAAGCCGCTGGAATACCTGCACTTCTCGCTGAACCTGCCGGTCTCGGTGGTGATCACCGGCATCCAGAACCAGCGCGACCTCGACCAGGCCTTCGAGGCGGTGAAGACCTTCAAGCCGATGGACAAGGCGACGGTGGCCGAATTGCTGTCGCGCTCGAAGCCCTACGCCCTGGAGGGCAAGTACGAGCTGTTCAAGACGAGCGCGACCTTCGACGGCACCGCCAAGAACGCGGCCTGGCTCGGCGAGGACGTGCAGAGCGTGAAGAAGCTCGCGCCGACGATGGAGTAGGGCGAGCAAGCGGAGGCATGCGGCTCGAATGGCGCGCGTCTCCCTCCCCTTTGCGGGGGAGGGTGGGCCTCGCGTCAGCGAGGGTCGGGCCGGGACGAAGTCCCGCAAGAGGGGAACCCGGGGTCAGGAAAGGGCGCGGAGTGGGCGTGCGAGCCGGAGCTTCATCCTGCCCCGTCGCTCCCCTCTCCCGACCCCCTTCGGGGGCCACCCTCCCCCGCAGAGGGGGGAGGGAAAAGCGTGGTGTCTCCAGTGCATTATGCCGATCTTGATGTGTGAATCCGCAAGCGGGAGGAGCGCGCGTCGCGCCTTGCACTGGCCGATGTTTGAGCATCGTAGCCGGCGGTGAGGGAGGCAGAGGCGGCCCGCCTCACGCCACATCCTCCAGCCGGATCGGCAACTTGCGGATCCGGCGCCCGGTGGCGTGGTGGACGGCGTTGGCGATGGCGGCGTTGACGCCGATGATGCCGAGCTCGCCCAGGCCCTTGAGGCCGAGGGCGTCGACCCGGTCGTCCGGGTCCGGCACCAGCAGCGCCTCGACCTCCGGGGCGTCCGCCGAGGTCGGGACGAGATACTCGGCGAGATCCGGATTGCGGTAGGCCGCCCCGTCCAGCACGGTCTCTTCCAGCAGCGCCGAGCCGAGGCCCCAGATCATCCCGCCGGTAAGCTGGCTTCGGGCGGTCAGCGGGTTGAGGATCCGCCCCGCCGCGAAGGCGCCGGTGAGCCGGGCCACCCGGATCTCTCCCGTCTCGCCATGGATGTGGACCTCCGCGAACTGCGCCCCGAATCCCCAGGAGACCGCGCGCCCGCCGCCGCCGAAGGCGAGCCCGATATGGCCCTGCCGCAGGCCCGCCAGCGCCTTCTCCCGGTCGCCGCCCGCGGGAACGAACGCGGCCAGCGTCTCGACCCCCGCGGGGCCGATCGCCTCGGCCAGCGCGATGCCGGTGCCGTCCGGGGCTGAAAGCCGCCCGCCCGCCAGCGACAGGGCGCCCGGATCCCGCCCGGCGAGGCGCCCGCCCTGCCCCGTAGCCGCCTGGGCCAGTGCCTCGCGAATCTGATCGCAGCCGAGGGCCAGGGCGTTCATCAGGCTCGTGGTCGTGCTCGACCCGCCCGAGATGCCGGCCGCCGGCAGCGCCGTGTCGCCGAGCCGGACCGTCACCCGCTCCACCGGCACGCCGAGGCCCTCGGCGGCGCCCATGGCCAGCAGCGTGGTGATGCCGTTTCCGATCTCGTGATGGGCGCAGGCGACCTCCGCGGTCCCGTCCGGGTTCAGCCGCACCCGTAGGGTCGCGGCCGCGATCTTCACAGGCCGCACCGAGGCCGCGCAGCCGAGGCCCACGCGCCAGGGCCCGTCGCGCATCGTCCCCGGACGCGGCGCCCGCCGCGCCCAGCCGAAGGCCCGCGCGCCCGCGTCGAAGCAGGCCATGAGCGGCCGGGTCGAGAACGGCTTGCCGGAGACCGGATCGATTGCGGTGTCGTTGCGCCGCCGCAGGGCGATCGGGTCCATTCCGAGGGCCACGGCCATCTCGTCGACGGCGCTCTCCAGGGCGAACAGGTAGGGCACCTCCGGGGGCGCCCGCATCGGCCCCGGGGTGTTGCGATCGACCCGCACCGCCCGCTCCTCGGTCCGGATCGCCGGGCAGGCATAGAGGCTCGCCGTGACCTCGGCCCCCTCCATGACGAACGGATCGAACCGCGACGTGACCGTCTCGGCCTCGTGCACCAGGGCGGTGAACCGGCCGTCGCTTTCGGCCCCGAGCCGGATGGCGTGGCGCGATTCCGGCCGGTAATTGGCGATGGTGAAGCATTGCCGCCGGGTCGGGACCAGCGAGACCGGCCGGCCGAGACGCCGGGCCGCCAGGGCGACCAGGGCCGTGTGCTGCGACAGCGCGAATTTCGAGCCGAAATGGCCGCCGATCAGCCCGGACACGACCCGCACCTGCGCGGGGTCGAGGCCGAGCTGCGCCGCGAGCCCGTGCTGCACGGCGCCGACATAGCGGGTCGGCTCGTGCACGGTGAGCCTGTCGCCGTCCCAGGCCGCCCGGGTGGTGAACAGCTCGATCGGGTTGTGGTGCTGGACCGGGGTCTCGTAGCGCGCCTCGACCCGGATCGCGGCCGCTCGCAACCCGGCCTCGGCGTCGCCCCGGGCGATGTCCTCGTGCTGCGCCTTGAGATCCGCCAGCCGGACGGTCTCGGCCCCCGGCGCGTCGAAGCCGCCGGCGGCGGGCTCCTCCGCGTAGGCGACCCGCACCGCGCCGGCCGCTTCCTCGGCGGCCTCCTGGGTGGCGGCCACCACCAGGGCCACGATCTGGCCGGCATAGGCGACCGCGTCGGAATCGAGCGGCCGGTGCGAGCTGTTGGCGTAGCCGCCGGCCATCAGGTGCTTCACCGGTGCCACCGCCCCGGCGAAGTCCCGGTGGGTGAAGATCCCCAGCACTCCGGGCACCCGCTCGGCGGCGCCGAGGTCGAACCCGGTGATCCGGCCGCACGCGATGGTGCTGGTGACCAGGGCGGCGCGGGCCATCGTCTCTGGCCCGGGGCGGTCGGAGGCGTAGACCGCCCGGCCGGTCACCTTGTCGGGCCCTTCGACCCGGGTCCGGGCCGTCCCGAGGATCGATTGGGCGTCCCGCGTGCCTGATTCCATGTTCGCGCTCCCAGTCGGCCATATCGTCCGGGAGCAATCGCCGAGGCGGCCGCCCGGCTCCGCGACCGGGCGGCGGGGCGACACCATGCAGCGGCGGGGCGGTTTTGGTACGGCCCCGCCGCTCCGGGTGGTGATCCTACGGGATCAGTCGACCACCTTGCCGTCCGGGCCGACCTTGACCTTCTGGTCCTTGTCGGCGCCGGCCACCTTGATCTCGTACTGGACCGTGGAGCCGTCCTTCTCGACCTCGGCCTCGTAGGCCTTGCCGCCGCCGGCCTTCTGCTCGGCGATGGCGAGCGCGTCCTTGAGCGAGGTCTTGGCGTTCTGGAAATCGGCGGGCTTCAACCGGGTGAAGTAGCGCTCGATCGGCTGGTTCTCGGTCTTGTACAGCGCGCCGGTATCGGCGTTGATGCCGTATTCCACCAGCTTGCCGCTCGGGTAGACGACCTTCACGGCGTAATGCGCCGGGTTCTTGCTGTCGGCCTTCTCGAAATCGGCGTCGATGGCGCGGCCGCCCTTCTCGTCGCCCTGCGATTCGGCGGTGGTCAGCGCCTGGGCGAGGCCGACCTTGGCGACCTTGGCGACCTGCCATTCCTTCTGGTTGCTGTCGGTCTGGGTGGCGGTCTGGGCCAGGGCGAGGCTCGTCGAGAGGGCGAGCAGTCCGGCCGCGGTGGCGAAGCGTTTCATCATGGCGGGTATCCCCCTTTGCGGGTTCGGTCTTGGTTGGGTCGGTGTTGGGACCTTGAAACGCCGAGGGGCGTGCAGGGTTTCCGTCCTTGGGAAAAAACGCTCTGCTTGATCGAGCCGCCGCGGATCCCTAGCAACATGCGCGAGCGCGACATGGCCTGAGGGATTTGGCCGGAGGATTGCGTCGCCCCGCCCGGAATGCGCGACAGCGAAGGAAGTCAGCCCGTGCTCGAGCAGATCGGCGAGATCGACCCGCCCCAGCGGCTCCTGATGGGGCCGGGACCCGTCAATGCCCATCCGCGCGTGCTGCGCGCCATGTCGGCCGACCTGCTCGGGCAGTTCGACCCCGAGATGACCGCCTACATGAACGAGGTGATGGCGCTCTACCGCCCGATCTTCGGCACCGAGAACCGCTGGACCTTCCTGGTCGACGGCACGGCGCGGGCCGGGATCGAGGCGGCCCTGGTGAGCCTGGTCGCCCCCGGCGAGCGGGTGCTGGTGGTCAATTTCGGCCGGTTCGGCCTGCTGCTCACCGAGATCCTGGAGCGGGTCGGCGCCGTGGTCGAGACCGTGGACGCGCCCTGGGGCGAAGTGGTGCCTCTGGAGGCGATCGCCGCCGCGGTGGAGCGCTTCGGCCCGAAGGTCGTGGCGACCGTCCACGGCGACACCTCCACCACCATGGCCCAGCCCCTCGACGGGCTCGGCGACCTCTGCCGCCGGGCCGGCGCGCTCTCCTACGTCGACGCCACCGCGACGATCGGGGGCATGGAGATCGCCGCCGACCGCTGGGGCGTCGACGTGGTGACCGGCGGCCTGCAGAAATGCCTCGGCGGCCCCTCGGGCTCGTCGCCGATCACCGTCTCGGCGGCGGCGGCCGAGCGGATCTTCTCCCGGCGCCATGTCGAGCACGGCATCCGCCGGGACGACATCGACGACGGCTTGGGCGTGCGGATCGGCTCGAACTATTTCGACCTGGCCATGATCATGGATTACTGGTCGGAGAAGCGCCTGAACCACCACACCGAGGCGACCACGATGCTGTACGGGGCGCGGGAATGCGCCCGGGTGGTGCTGGGCGAGGGGCTGGCGGCCTGCTACCGCCGGCACGCCGCCGCCGGGCGCGCCGTCGCGGCGGGCATCCGCGCCATGGGGCTCAGCGTGTTCGGCGACGACCGCTACCGGATGACCAACGTCACGGCGCTCTACATCCCGGACGGGGTCGACGGCGAGGCGGTGCGGCGCCGGATGCGGGAGGATTTCGAGATCGAGATCGGCACCGCCTTCGGGCCGCTGGCCGGCAAGGTCTGGCGGATCGGCGCGATGGGCTACAATGCCCGCAAGCACAAGGTGCTGATCACCCTGGGCGCCCTGGAGGCGGTCCTGCGGGCGGAAGGGTTTTCCGTCCCGCCGGGCGCCGGCGTCGCGGCGGCCCTGGCCGCCTGGACCGAGAGCGCGGCCGCCTGATCGCGGCTCGCCGCGGGATCGACCAAGCCGGCCGCGGGAGCGTATGCCTGACGCGATGCGTCGCCCGTCCCCCGGACGGTGCGGCGCCCTGGTCCGGGAGATCCCGCATGCCCGATACGCGAGAGGCCGCTGCGCCGCCCCAGGTCGAGGGCGTCATCGAGGCGCCCATCGTCTATTTCGAGACCGTCTCGGCCTTCGGGGTCGGGGCGGGGATCGGGCGGATGACCCTGGAGATGGAGGTCTACGAGCCGACCGAGCCCGGCGCCCCGTCCCGGACGCGCCGGCGGGTCGTCGCGCATCTGCGCGGGCCGCTGCCCGCCTTCGAAGCCCTGCGCAGCGCCATCAACCAGATGGAAGCGATGCTGACCCCGCCCGCCGGCGAGCGGCCGAATTGAAGCCTGCTGTCGTACGACACCCGAGCAGGCGCCCCAACGGAGCAACCCATGACCGACAACGAGCCGGAACCGCTGGACGACTTCACCCGCGTGCACGCGAAGCTCTCCGCCCTGGAGATCGTCCTGGGCGTCCTGATCGGGCGCCTGTCGGAGGAGAATCCGGAGATCCGCGAGGACGTGAAGCGCGACGTCGCCGCGATCCTGTCCGACATGCCGGTCGAGGGTCCGAGCGAGGAGCTGATCGTCACCGAGGTGCGCCGGGCCGCCGAGCTCCTGACCAGCGTCTCGATCGGCTAGAGTATCGTCCCGGACGGCGGCCGCCGGCTTTCGGGACGCTGCGCTGACGCGCTCAGCGGGGCGGCATCCGCAGCGCCCCGTCGAGGCGGATCGTCTCGCCGTTCAGCATCGGGTTCTCGCAGATGTGCCGGACGAGGTCGGCATATTCCGACGGGCGGCCCAGGCGCGGCGGGAACGGCACGCTCTGGCCGAGCGCGTCCTGCACCTCCTGGGGCATCCCGGCCATCATGGGGGTCTCGAAGATCCCCGGCGCGATGGTGACGACCCGGATGCCGTGCCGGGCCAGCTCCCGGGCGATCGGCAGGGTCATCGAGACCACGCCGCCCTTCGAGGCCGCGTAGGCCGCCTGCCCGATCTGGCCGTCGAAGGCCGCGACCGAGGCGGTGTTGACGATCACGCCCCGGGCGCCCTCCGCATCGGGCGCCTCCTTGGCGATGGCCGCGGCGGCGAGCCGGATCATGTTGAACGTGCCGATCAGGTTGACCGACACCGCCCGGGCGAAGCTGTCGAGCCGGTGCGGGCCGTCGCGGCCGACCACCTTCTCGCCCGGCGCGATCCCGGCGCAGTTGACGAGCCCGTGCAGGTGCCCGAATGCGTCGAGCGCCGCCTGGACCGCCGCCTGCCCGTCCGCCTCGCTGGTGACGTCGGTGGCCGCGAACCGCGCCTGCGCGCCCAGCTCCGCCGCCACGCCGGCCCCGGCCTCCCGGGCGATGTCGGCCACCACCACGCTGGCGCCCGCCGCCACGAGGCTGCGCGCCACCGCGGCCCCGAGCCCCGAGCCCGCGCCGGTGACGATGTAGACGCGATCCTTGATCATCCTGGCTCCCCCCGTTCGTCGAAGCCCCCGGCGTAGCGCGGGATCATGAAGTCCGGAAGGCGGGTCCGACGGCTTGACCAGACCGGCCCCGGCCGCGCCTCGGCGGACCCGGTCATGGCGCCCCGATCTCGTCCGCTCGCGCAGTCACCGGACATCCCTGGCCGATCACCCGCGCCAGAAACGCCAGCGCTGCGCGAATCACGGGCGAGCGCTTGAGGTCGGGATAGGTGACGAGCCAGATGTCCCGGGATGGGGGCATCCCCTCGACCGGGAGGCGGACCAGGGCCGAATCCCCGTCCCCGAGGAAGCGGGGCAGGACCACGGCGCCGAGGCCGGCCCGGGCCGCCTCCTGCTGACCGAACAGGTCGCTCGCCTGAAACACGATCGGCCGGCCGGCCAGCAGGCTCCGCAGCCAGGCCTGCTGAGGGACGTGCTCCAGGGCGGAATCGTAGCCGATGAAGGTCCAGTCCGACGAAGGCTTCGTCGCCTCGTCCGGGGTCGCGTAGAGCCCGAACCGCATCGCGCCGATCCGGCGGATCAGGAGATCCGGATCGTCGGGGCGCGTCAGCCGCACGGCGATCTCCGCCTCCCCGCGATCGAGCGCCGCGATCCTGGCGGCGCCGGACAGGACCAGGGTGATGCCAGGATGCGCCCGATGGAAGCCCGCCACCTGCGGCGCGATCAGGCGGGCCGCGACGGCGGGCGGCGCGCTGATCCGGACCGTCGCGACCGGCGCCTCGGCGTAGCCCCGGGCACGGCGCTCGATCGCCTGCACGGTTCCGGTGATCTCCGACGCCAAGGCCGCGATGGCGATCCCCTCCGGGGTGAGCGTGACCCGGCGCGGCAGGCGCTCGATCAGCCTCAGCGCCAGGGCGTCCTCGAGGGACGCGACCCGCCGGCCGATCGTCGCGTGATCGACCCCGAGCGCCCGCGCCGCGGCCGAGAGCGAGCCGGCCTGCGCGAGCACTGCGAAGTGGTGGAGATCCTGCCAATCGACCATCGGTGCAGTTCTGCACGAGGCCGGTGAAGAGATCCCGAATTCTCTCACAGATCAAAACGCGGTTCGCTGCCCGGGCAGGAGATGAACCATGACGACAGCGATGATGATGAGCGAACCCGGCGCGCCGGAAGTCCTGACGGCGAGCGCGATCGACCTGGGCGAGCCTGGGGCGGGGCAGGTCCGCATCCGCCAATCCGTGATCGGCGTGAATTTCGTCGACATCTACTTTCGAACCGGCCTCTACCCGCTCGACACCTATCCGGCGGTGCTGGGATTCGAGGGGGCCGGGACGGTCGAGGCCGTCGGGCCGGAGGTCAGGTCGCTGAAGCCTGGCGACCGGGTCGCCTATCACGGCGCACCGATGGGCGCCTATGCCGAGGCCCGGATCCTGCCGGCGGAACGTCTGGTGCGGCTGCCCGACGCCCTCCCCGATCGCGTCGTCGGCGGCACGATGCTGCGCGGCCTGACCGCCCACATGCTGCTGCACACGGTCCGGGCGGTCGGACCCGGCGACTGGATCCTCGTCCACGCCGCCGCGGGCGGGCTCGGCCAGATCGTCACCCGCTGGGCGAAGCGCCTCGGCGCGCATGTGGTCGGCACGGTCGGTTCCGCGGGAAAGCGCGTGCCGGCCCTGGAGGCCGGAGCCGATGCGGTCTTCCTGCACGGCGAGGGCGACTGGCCCGAGCGGACGCGGATCCTGGCGGATGGGCAGGGGGTGCATCTGGCGATCGACGGCATCGGCGGCGGCATGCTGGCCCGGACCTTCGCGGCGGTCCGGCCGTTCGGGATCGTGGCGAGCCTCGGCCAGCCGGCCGGACCGATTCCGCCGTTCCGGGTCGAGACCCTGGGAGCCGGCCGCCCGGTCGCGCTGATACGGCCGAGCGTGCTCGCCTATGCCAACGATCCCGACCTGTACCGCCGCGGCAGCGCCGACCTGATCGCGGCCCTGCAAGACGGCCTGACCAGCCCGATCGGAGCCGAATACGACCTCCGGGACGCGGCCCGGGCCCATGCCGACCTCGAAGGCGGACGCACGACGGGGCGCGTCGTCCTCACGGTTTAGGGCCGAGGGCCGGGGCCGTTTGAAAACCCCGATTCGCCCCGCGTCCGGTGATGGCCTGTGCGAGCCATCACAAGGGCGGGACACAGCGCGGGTGTATGAAAGGGTGCTACGATTCGAGGCGCGGGATCGGATCACCCCCGCGCGGTTCCGCCAGGAGAGACAGGGCCGGAATGCCGTCCGTCGACACGCCCGTTCCGGTGGGGGCCTTCGCGCTCCTGCTCGTCGCCTTCGCGGTGAAGCACCTGGCTGCCGATTTCCTCCTTCAGACCAACTGGATGGCGCAGGGCAAGGAGCGGGCGTCCGCCTGGTTCTGGCCGCTCTGCGCCCATACCGGCCTGCACGGATTCGGGACCCTGCTAATCGCCCTGGCGGTCAAGCCGGCCCTGTGGTGGCTGGCGCCCGTGGATTTCGTGATCCACACGGCGATCGACCGCGGCAAGGCCGTAATCTGCCAGCGGGCCCGCTTCGCGACCACCGATGCCCGGTTCTGGTGGCTGATCGGGATCGATCAGTTCCTGCACCAGGTGACCCATATCGGGCTCGCCGCATTGCTGGCGGCGGCCTGATCCCCCGGGCGCCTCAGGTCAGCTCGGCCTCCAGCAGCAGATTGGTGTCGGCGACCTTGCCGGCGAGCTCCAGGATCAGGAAGCGCTGCAGGGACAGGGCGAGATCGGGACGCTCGCGCTCCATCCGGGCCAGCGCGGCCCGGTCGACGCCGACCACCCGGCAGGGGCTCTCGGCGATGGCGGTGGCGGTGCGCCGTCCGCCCTGCACGAGGCCGATCTCGCCGATCACCGTGCCGGCCGTGGTGGTGCGCAGGCGCAGGTTGGGGCGGCCGGGCACCTCCATCTCGATGGAGACGACGCCCTGTTCGAGGAAGTACAGGGTGTCGGCCGCCTCGCCCTGGCGGAGCAGGGCCTCCCCAGCCGCGAGGGTGCGGACGCCGAGATAGGGGGCGAAATCGGCCGGCGCGAGGGGGCAGCCGAGCCGGTCGGCCATGTGCTCGGCAAACAGCGCGACGGCGCCCTCCCCGCCGACGCCGGCCTCGGCCAGCAGCGTCGCCTCCGCCTCGCGCAGGGCCTCGTCCAGGGTGTCACGCATCCGCAGCCGCGCTCCGGCGAGACCGCCGCGCGCGACCTGCTGGCGGGCCGCCGGGCTCAGATGGACCAGCAGCACGTCGAAGCCGCGCTGCTCGGCGAGCTGGCTGATCTTGCGGAACGCGATCAGGGCCGAGCTGTCGAGCCCGACGCAATCGCGGAAATCCAGGATCAGGGTGCGCAGGGTCCCGGGTTCCGCGGCAATTCGGCGGTAGATCGTCTGCGCGTTGAGGAAGAACAGGTAGCCCTGCAGGGCGTAGATCCGCGTCCGGTGGCCGGATTCGCGCAGCAGCGCGGCGGTGTCGGGCGCGCGGATGATGCTGCTGCGCCGCTCCGAGCCGGCCAGATCCCGGCGCACCGCCGGGATCTGGCCGTACTGAACCGCGAAGATCAGGATCGCCAGCACGACGCCGACCAGGAAGCCCACGGTGGCACCGAACAGGGCGGTCGCCCCGCACACCGCCAGGGCGATGCCGGTCTCCCAGACCGGAAAGGTGCGGCAGGCCAGTGCAAGGTTGACCAGCAGCCCGAGGCCGATGGCGATCAGGGCGCCTCCGGCGAGCGGGCGCGGCAGCAGCGCCAGCGGGCTCGCGCCGAACACCAGCAGCGCCGCCATCACGGCCAGCGTCAGCCACCAGCCGAGCCAATGGCTCCCGCCGATATTGTGCAGCAGCAGGGTCGAGGTCCGCCCGAAGCCCATGGCGGGGCTGCCGAACAGGCTCCCGACCAGGTTGGCCGCGCCCGAGGCCACGAACATCCGGTCGATGTTGAGCTCGCGCCGCATCTCCAGCTCGACGCTGATGACGTAGAGGATCTGGATGATGACTGCGACGACGATCTCGGTGGCGATCCGCGGCAGGATCGGCAGGAGCAGCGCGGGGTCGAGGGCCTGGAGCGCGAGAACCGCCGGGGCCTGCAGCAGGGATCCCGAGGGCAGCGCCTCGATCAGCCATCCGGCCGCCTGGGCGGCCGCCGTGTCGATGCCCTGCCAGGCCAGGCCGAGATGGACGACCACCAGACTCGCCAGGATGACCGTCGGGTAGGTGCTCCAGTGCTTGATCCGCCGGGGCAGGTAGAAGGCGCAGAACCCGATGACGAAGGTCAGGGCGATCCGCCCGAGCGCTCCGGGATCGATCCGGCTCGGGTCGAGGGCTGCCGGGTCGAGCAGTCCGAGAATCGCGGCGGCGGGATCGTCGAGATGCGCGCCAATCTGCACGCCGCTGCGCAGGAACAGCAGCCCGACGCCGCCGAGGAAGCCGGTCAGGACCGGGTAGGGCAGGAGCTGCGCCAGCAGCGAGGCGCGCAGCGTGCCGAGCAGCGCGAAGACGAGGCCGGTCGCGAAGGTCGAGACGCCGCAGGCGACGAGCACGATCCGGCCGACCGTGGCGGGATCGGTGATGCCCGCATCCCGCAGCTCCCCGGCCACCGCGGCGGCGATGGCCGCCTGCACGATCGCGGCCGCTCCGATGAAGGACAGCGACACCACCACGGTCCGCCGCAGCGCGACGAAGACGAGGCTGCCCAGCACGTAGGCCGCCAGCATCGCCGACATCCCGGCGACCCGGCTCTCGGCCAACGGGCCGGAAAAGATCAGCTGCGAGAAGCTGATGAGATCGAGGAGCAGCACCATGGCGGCGACGGCCGCCGCCGCGATCGTGCGCGCCGTGCGCATCAGCGCCTCGCGCCCCTCGGTGGTCCGTCTGCCGCTGGCGGAAGCCAAATCGGTGGTTGTCATCGGCACGGCATCCGCATTCCGAAGATGTATCCCGGGCCGGTGCAGCAGATCCCCGGATGTCGCACGCACAGGCGTCGCGGAATTTTGGGAATCGGGCTTGCCCACAGCCTTCTAATCTGATGGCAGTCCGAAGCTTAAATTATCGTGCTGACGGTCAGGGGATAAGGCGGTACTGCCCAGGTTTCAATTAGGTCTTGTGCGCTCTGAACCATGCGGGAACGCGATCCCAGCCGGGCCACTGGGCTATCTCTTTGCTGGGCCTCACGATCATGAGGTAGGATTCCCCTCCCCCGCCTCATGCTCTAAGCCGGCGCCTCACAGGAGCCGCCGATGTCCGCCTCGACCCCCCTGCCCCGTCCCCTGCGCGCCGCGCTCCTGCTCGTCGGCCTCGCCGGGGCCGCGCAGGCCGAGGATGCGCCGTCGATCGCCTGGCCCGAGCCCGGCGGCCGGGCGACGATCAGCCGGGTGTTCAACGGATCCCCGATCACGGTCGGCGTCTCGTCCCGGACCGGCGGCGCGATCGA
Source organism: Methylobacterium brachiatum (assembly GCF_900113845.1). Taxonomy (NCBI): domain Bacteria; kingdom Pseudomonadati; phylum Pseudomonadota; class Alphaproteobacteria; order Hyphomicrobiales; family Methylobacteriaceae; genus Methylobacterium; species Methylobacterium brachiatum. Next base: position 16,347 of record NZ_FOQW01000028.1, read on the forward strand.
CAGCCTGACCTGGGGCGGCACCGAATTCATCAACGCCCACGATCACGGCCGGGAGCTGCAATCGGCCTCGTCCTACGACGGCTACGGCGAGTGCCTGAACCCGACCGAGGCGGGCAGCGATTCCGACGGCATGGGCCCGCGCAGCACGACCCTGCTGACGGAGCTGAAACGGGGTCCGGACACGCTCCAGACGCGGTCGCAGATGGCCTACTGGATCGAGCCGGGCCGCGTCACCGGCAGCTGCCCGAAGGGCCCCGGGCCCCATGCCGGGCCCCGTTCGGACGACGTCCTGGCCAAGACCGTCACCCTGGGCGCGGCGGGCGTGGCCAACGCCATCGCGTACCGCGCCACCTACATCACGGCGCAACCCCACGAATCGGCGACCTTCGAGGCGGCGACCGCCTACATGCCGCCGGACTTCACGGCGTTCTGGAACCTCGACCCGGCGACGGGCCAGTCCGCGCCGCTCTCGGCCGGGCCGGGCGAGCAGGGCGTGCCGGTGATCCTCGCCACTCCCGACGGCTCCCGGGCGATGGGCGTCTACAGCCCCGCCCTCCCCCAGGCGAGCGTGCCGAATGCCGGGTACGGCCGGTTCAACTTCGCGACCCTGCCGGGGCCGGGCAACGCCACGGTGAAGTGGAACTGCGTCTTCCGGGAGAACAACGTCCCGGCGGGGGCGCACAGCTACACCTGCTACGTGGTGGTCGGCACCCTGCAGGATGTCCGGGCCGGCCTCGTCGCCCTGCGGGCGGCCCTCACCGGCGGGCGGGCGCCTCCCCTCCCCGCCGACCCGGCCCCGGCACCTCAGGCGGCGGCCCCGCCGGCCGCGCGGGCTCCGGGCGTGGCGCTCTATGTCGGGACGCAGCAGGGCTGCAATGCCGGCGAGGTGACGATCGACCCGGGCTACAAGGGCTGCGCCACGGCCCCGATCGGCGCCACCCTGGCGCAGCCCTCCTCGCCCGCCGACGCGCCGGTCTATGCCGGCACCGCGGCCGGGCTCGATGCCGGCCTCGTCACCAACAACCCGCGCCATCTCGACGCCGGCACGCGCCCGATCGGCTACCTCGCGGCCGCCGGTGCCGGCGGGACGCCGCTCTATGTCGGCCTGCAGGGCGGCTGCAATGCCGGGGTGGTCTCCACCAATCCGGCCCATCTCAATTGCCGCGGCGCCCCGCTGGGGATCGCCGTGCGGTGAGGCCGGCCGAGGGCGCCGCCCCGGATCCGGGGCGGCGCGCGGTTGTCGTACCGAGGGAGAACCTGCGCCCGTCGGGACGCGGTGCTCAGCCCTTCTTGATCAGCGGCACCGGCTGAGCCGGCGGCGTGGTCGCGCAGGCGGCCACGCTCGCCGCCAGAACGGCCAGGACGAGCGCGCGCGTGAGAGGATTCTTCGCGAAACAACGTGCAGTGGACACGAGGCAATCTCCGATTTTCGGCACCGCGGAGGCTAAGGCCGCGCCCGATCTCGGAAAGTGCAGGAATGTCACGGTCCCAATGTTTCGGAATTCTTTACAATGCTTACAAGGTAAAATTGAACAACTATATCTTCGACATAAGTCGAACCTTATTCATAACCGACGCATGTCGTGCATTATTGCGATCGCATTCACAGGATCGGCGGAAAATATCTCACTCTTCGCCGCTCACGGGGCCATCGCGACGGGCTCAAAGAATTTCACGGTCGCCGTCATCACGCGCGGAGCGCAGAGACCCGGGGCAGCGCGACACGCCCGAGCGCTGCGCCACGCCGGGGTGCTTCGCGATGCGCGCGAGAACGGGATGCCGACCCGACAGGTGCGGCAGCGGCGGCCTCAGCGCACTTCGCTGACGCGCTTGGTCGCCCGCTTCTCCTGCTTGTAGGCGGTGATCGCCGCGGAGCAGCCGGGCGACAGGTTCTTCATGTTCGCCTTGAAGCAGGCCTCGACCTCGGGGCCGCCGGGCGCGTAGGCGCTGCAATAATCCATGTAGTCGCCGGTGCAGTATTGCTTGAGCGCCTCGCGGGCCGGGGATTGCTCGGCGTATGCGGCAACCGGGCCGAGGCACAGGCCGATGGTCAGGAGGACCGCCTTGGTCGAGGTCATGGATGTCCTTGTCGCTATCCGGTGATCGCGCGAGCGGGCCGCGCGGTGATAGGCGCGGCACCTGGGCGCCAAGGATGGCGTGACTTTGGCGCGGATGTGCCGAACCTGCGCCATCCCCGCTCTTCCCGCTGTCCACGGGCGACTTCGGCCGGGAAAGTCCTGGTTTCAGAAGGTCATGGCCCTCCTGCGGTGGCCGGGTGGAGCCCTGCGTCAGGGCGTCGCCCGGCGCTCGGGGCTGCACGCCCCGAGCGCCGCCGAAGGGCGTCCGGCCCTCCGGAAACCCGGTTTCCCGCCCGCCATCCGATCGATGACGCAGCCATTCCCGCGCAGGCGCGGCAGGTCGGGACGCTGTCTCAGTGCGCCCCGACGCGACGGGCGGGCACGAGATCGTTGGCGATGATCTCGCCGAACGGGCCGTCGTTGCGGGCGTTGCCCGTAGGCCGGCCCGTGGTGGCGCGCAGGGGCAGCTTCGGGAAGACCAGCTCGGCGAAGCGGTAGGCCTCCTCGAGATGCGGGTAGCCCGAGAGGATGAACCGGTCGATCCCGAGGTCGATATATTCCTTCATCCGGTCGGCGACCTGATCGGCCGAGCCGACGAGCGCCGTGCCGGCGCCGCCGCGCACCAGCCCGACCCCGGCCCAGAGGTTGGGGGAGACCACGAGCTTGTCGCGGTTGCCGCCGTGCAGCGCCATCATGCGGCTCTGGCCGACCGAATCCTGCCGCTTCAGGGTCTCTTGCGCCTTGGCGATGGTGGCGTCGTCGAGCTTCGAGATCAGCTTCTCCGCGGCGTCCCAGGCCTCGGCCTCGGTCTCCCGGGCGATCACGTGCAGGCGGATGCCGTACGAGAAGGTCTTGCCCTTGGCCTCCGCGGCCTGACGGGCGGCGGCGATCTTCTCCGCGACCTGGGCCGGGGGCTCGCCCCAGGTGAGGTAGACGTCGCAATGCTCGGCCGCGACCTCCATCCCGGCCGGCGACGAGCCGCCGAAATAGAGCGGCGGATAGGGCTTCTGCACCGGCGGGAAGATCACCCGGCCGTTCTCGGTGCGCAGGTGCTTGCCCTGGAAGGTCACGGTCTCGCCCGAGAGCAGGCCGCGCCAGATCGTCAGGAACTCGTCGGTGACGGCGTAGCGCTCGTCGTGGGACAGGAACACGCCGTCGCCGGCCAGCTCCACCGGATCGCCGCCGGTGACGACGTTGATCAGGAGGCGCCCGTCCGAGACCCGGTCGAGCGTCGCGGTCATGCGGGCCGCCGCGGACGGCTCCATCAGGCCGGGCCGCACCGCCACCAGGAAGCGCAGCCGCTTGGTGAGCGGCGCCAGCGCCGAGGCGACGATCCAGGAATCCTCGCAGGAGCGCCCGGTCGGCAGCAGCACGCCGTAATAGCCGAGCTCGTCGGCGCCCTGGGCGATCTGCCGAAGGTAGTCGATCGAGACTTCGCGGGCCCCTTCCTGGGCGCCGAGATAGCGGCCATCGCCGTGGGTCGGCAGGAACCAGAGGACGTCGGCGCGCCCGTCATTCGTCGCGGTCATCGGGGTCTCCATTGCGGCCGTGAGCCGGATGCGGAAAAGCCGGATCCGACTTCTCGCATCCGGCGATCACCAAGAGCTAGGGCAGGCCGCCGCTTCCGGGAAACGGCGGCCCGCGTTCAGAGGGTCGGCTGCGCGCCGAGCAGATGATCGAGGATACGCCCTTCGAGGCGCGCCAGATCCGGATCGCCGCGCCGGCGCGGGCGCGGCACGTCGACCCGTAGGTCGAGGGCGATGCGGCCGGCCTCGACCACCAGGATGCGGTCGGCGAGCGCCACCGCCTCGGCGACGTCGTGGGTGACGAGCAGCGCGGTGAAGCCCTGCGACAGCCAGATCCGCTCGATCAGGTCCTGCATGCCGATGCGGGTCAGCGCGTCGAGGGCGCCGAGGGGCTCGTCGAGCGCCAGCAGGCCCGGCCGGCTCACCAGAGCCCGGGCGAGCGCTACGCGCTGACGCTGGCCGCCCGACAGGGTCGCGGGCCATTGTCCCGCCTTGTCGGCCAGGCCGACCTCGGCCAGGGCCGCCAGCGCCCGCTCCCGGCGCTCGGCCCGGGAACCGTGGCCGGAGAGGCCGACCGCGACGTTGTCGACGACCCGGGCCCAGGGCAGCAGGCGCGGCTCCTGGAACATGATCCGCTTCGGCGGCTCGCTCCGGCGCGGGCCGGCCTGCGGCCCTTCGAGCACGATCCGGCCGCCGGTGGGCGTCTCCAGCCCGAGGATCAGCCGCAGCAGGGTGCTCTTGCCGCAGCCGGAGCGCCCGACCACGGCGGTGAAGCCGCCGGCCGGCAGGTAGAGGTCGAGCCCCTCGATGACGGCGTGGCCGTCGAAGCTCTTGCGCAGGTCGCGGGCCGTCACGGCGATGCTGCGGCCGGCGGTGTCCGCCGGTCGAGGCGCCGGCGCGGGGGGCGCGTCGGCGACTCGGGTCTCCGGGACGAGATCGGTCGGGGCCTCGCGGCGAAGGGCGTCGAGCAGCATCAGGCGCTCCTGTAGGCGGGGTTCCAGGCGAGGCAGGCGCGCTCGAGCTGGCGCGTCAGCGCGTCCGCGAGCTTGCCCAGGGCGGCGTAGATCAGGATCGCCAGCACCACGACGTCGACCAGCATGAACTCGCGGGCCTGCATGGCCATGTAGCCGAGCCCCGACGATGCGGAGATCGTCTCGGCGACGATCAGCGTCAGCCACATGATGCCCAGCGCGTAGCGCAAGCCGACGAAGATCGACGGCAGGGCGCCGGGCAGCACCACCTTGGTGAACAGCTCGGTCCGCGACATGCCGTAGACGCGGCCCATCTCCACCAGCGCCGGATCCACCGAGCGGATGCCGTGCAGGGTGTTGGCGTAGATCGGGAAGAACACGCCGAGCGCCACCAGGAACAGCTTGGCCTCCTCGCCGATCCCGAACCACAGGATCACCAGCGGGATCAGCGACAGATGGGGCACGTTGCGCACCATCTGCACCGAGGTGTCGGTCAGCTGTTCCGACAGGCGGGAGAGGCCGTTGGCGAGGCCCAGCGCGAAGCCGATGCCGCCGCCCACCGCGAAGCCCGACAGGGCCCGCAGGGTGCTGACCCAGAGGTTGGTCCAGAGCTCACCGGTGCGCCCGGCCTCCCAGCCCGCCCGGACCACGTCCAGGGGCGCCGGCATGAACCGGTTGGAGACGAGGCCGGCGGAGACCGCGGCCTGCCAGCCCAGCAGGATCGCGACCGGCAGGAGCCAGGGCACGGCGGTGTCGCGCAGGCGGTCGAGGGCAGTCGGTCGCATCAACGGTTCTCCGCCCGGCGCTCGGGCTGTGTCCAGACCGCGTCGGCCACGCGGATCGGCTTCGGCAGCAGGCCGAGGCTATGGAAGGCGTCGGCCACCCGCTGCTGGTCGGCCACCGCCGCGGCATCCAGGGGTGTGACCCCGTAGGACAAGCGGTCGAGGGCGACGCGGAGCACGGGGGCTGGAATGCCCACGGAGGGCGCAAGTTCCGCCGCCACGGTCTCGGCATGGCCGGCCGCCCAGGTATCGACCTCCCCGATCGCCTTGAGGACGATCGCGACGACTTCCGAATTGGCATCGGTGAAGCCGCGGCGGGACAGGTAGAATTGGCGGTTGGGCGCGAGGCCCTGCGCGTCCGCCAGCACCCGGGCTCCGGTGGCCCGCTCGGCGGCAGCGAGATAGGGATCCCAGATCGCCCAGGCATCGACCGACCCGCGCACGAAGGCGGCATTCGCATCAGCCGGGGCCAGGAAGGCGAGCTTCACCGCGTCGTAGGGCAGGCCGGCCTGCTCCAGGGCCCGCACCACCAGGAAGTGGACGTTCGAGCCCTTGTTCAGGGCCAGCGTCCGGCCGCGCAGGTCGGCGACGCTGCGGACCGGGCTGTCCTTGGGCACCAGGATCGCCTCGCCCCGGGGAGCCGGCGGCTCGGTGGCGACGTAGCGCAGCTCCGCGCTCGCGGCCTGCGCGAAGATCGGGGGCGCCTCGCCGGCCGAGCCGAAATCCACCGCCCCGGCATTCAGGGCCTCCATCAGCGGCGGCCCGGACGGGAATTCCGACCACGCCACCGTGTAGCCGAGGGGCTGGAGCGCCGTCTCGAGGGTGCCGCGACCCTTCAGCAGCACGAGGGAGCCGTATTTCTGGTAGCCGACCCGGACGGTGCCGCCCGCGGCCAGGGCCGGCCGCAGGGTACTGGCCGCCGCGAGGCCGAGCCCCACGGACAGGAGGCGGCGACGGGTCGGTGCGAGCCCGAACGGGCTTGGGGAGGACGGACGATCGGGCATGCGCTCAGCCATTGCGGGCGGGTGCCGTCCAGACCGCGTCGGCGACGTGGATCGGCTTCGGGATCAGCTTCAGGGCGTAGAACCGGTCGGCGATGGCCTGCTGCTCGGCGGTGACGCGCGGAGTCATCGGGCCGATCACGAAATCGTTGCGGTCCACCGCCCGGCGGGTGGCCGGCAGCGGCACGCCGGTACCCTGCGACAGGATCGCGGCGACGTCGCCGCGGTTCTGCCGGCACCAAGCCGCCACCTCGCCCAGCGCGTCGATCGCCGCGGTGAGCACCGGGCCGTGCGCCTCCGCGAAGGCCCGGTTCGCGACGAGGAAATTGTTCTGCGGGGTGATCTCGCTGGCCAGGGCCAGCACGCGCACGCCGTCCTGCTCCTCGGCGATGGCGAGATAGGGGTCCCAGGTCGTCCAGGCGTCGATGCTGCCGCGGGCGAAGGCCGCCGCGGCATCGGCCGGCGCCAGCAGGACCGGCTCGATATCGGTGTAGCTCAGCCCCGCCTTCTCCAGGGCCGCCACCGTGAGGTTGTGCGCGCTCGTCGCCTTGGCGAAGGCGACGCGCTTGCCCTTCAGGTCGGCGAGGCTGCGCAGGGTCGAGCCCTTGGGCAGGAGGATCCCGGCGCCGGAACCGCCCCCTTCCTGGGCCGCCACGTAGACGAGGTTGGAGCGCCCGGCCTGGGCGAAGATCGGCGGCGCGTCGCCGAGCAGGCCGAAATCCAGCCCATCGACGGACAGGGCCTCGGCCAGGGGCGGACCGAACGAGAACTCGACCCAGCGCACCCGATGGCCCAGGGAGTCCAGGCGCCGCTCGATAATCCCCTGCTGCTTGGCCACCACCAGGATGCCGTTCTTCTGGTAGCCGATGCGCAGCAGGCCGGGCTCGGCCGCGCGAGCGCCCCGGAGAGCCGGAACGGCCGCAAGGGACGCGGCCAGGAAGGTGCGGCGGTCGAGCATCGCGAGGCTCACTCGGCGGCGGCGAGTTCGGCCGGGCCGGTCGTCGCGGCCGCCCGGTGCAGCAGCAGGGCGGCGAGCTGGGCGCCGGCCTCCGCGGCGCGGGCACGCACCCCGGCCTCGACCAGCACACCGTCGCTGAAATCCGCGTCGGACGCGTAGACCGCGGTCGGGATCTGCAGGGCGCCGAAGAAGCCGAAGAGCGGCCGGAAGGCGTGCTCGACCACCAGGGCATGGCGGGCGCCGCCGCCGGTGGCCACGATGGCCACGGGCTTGCCGGCCAGCGCATTGGGATCGACCAGATCGAACAGGTGCTTGAACAGGCCGGTATAGGCGCCCTTGTAGACCGGCGAGCCGACCACGAGCCCGTCCGCCTCCTCGATCGCGTCGAGCACCCGGCGGGCCGGCAGCGGCAGCTGATCGCGGGTCCAGGCGGCCCCGAGGCCGGTGCCGGCATCGACGAAGTCGAAGATGCGCCCGTCGAACGTCGCCTGGGCGCAGGCCTCGTGCAGCACCGCGTCGACCAGCGTGCGGGTCTTGGACGGGCGCTGAACATTCGCGCTCAGCCCGACGAGTCTCGGTCGTGTCATTGCAGAAGCCTTGCGACAATGCCGGGCCGTCCTGCTCGATGACGAGCGGCAGTGACGCGACCGGTTATCCGAATAGGCCGCTAGAATTGCTGGCTGCACTGCACAACGTCAATGAAACCGCTTTTCGAATTCGTCGCGAATAGAAAAATGTTCTCCTCGCAAACGCCGATTGGAAGCGTGATTTCATCTCGCGTTTTGCGCGCTCCGCCGGCGAATGGCCGCCCGATAGGACGCGCGGCCCGCTTCCGACGCGGGTTCGCTCCATCGCTCGGCTTCGAGAGAGAACCGGATGCCCCCGATGGGCCTGTTCGGAGACGGAACATGCTGTCGGGCCGGCCCTGCTGTCGAGCCCGATTCCGCTGATCGCGCTCGGGCGCTCCCGCGCCTCATCCTGGGCGCGCACCCGGGATCGGGCGCACGAAAAAGGGCCAGCCTCGGCGGCTGGCCCTGGTCGTCCGACGGCGTCGAAAGGGTCGCCTCCAGCCTCATCATCGCCGCAGCCTCTGCGCTGCGACGGTGAGGGCCGCTGGGCTTACTCGGCTGCGGTCATCTCGGCCGTGAAGTGGCCGCACCAATCGTTGGTCGTGACGACCGGCCACAGGCCCTTGGATTCCGGAGCCGGCTGGCTGACCGGCGGGTTGAAGCGGCACAGGCCGGCATCGCCCTGGGCGCTCGCGCCGTTGCCCTTGTGCTCGTCGAAGAACTTGCAGCTCTCGCAGTTCGCGCTGGCCATGTCGGATGCTCCCGTGTCGGTTCGGCGGCGTGCCGTTCTCTCTTGCGAATTAGAACAGCTACAATCTGCTGGACAACCTGCGACCGGGGGCGTGGTTCCACGCGCGGGCCGGGGCGGCGGATATTCGGGCCCTCCCCTCCTTGCCCGCGCAGAGCGCGCTCCGCTGAAACGCGATCGGCGCGCACGGAGGCTTCCGCGCGCGCCGATCGGTTGCCACATCCGCCCGCGCGCCCGCCGAGGGCGGAGTCGCGGGCGGTGTCGTGATGCGCCTGGGGTCAGAGGCTCCCCGGGCCCTTGGCCAGGCCGCCCAGCGTGAACAGGTCCACCGAGAGCTTCGCGCCGATGACGAAGGCGTCCGGGATCGGCTTCGGCCGGAGCGGGAAGCGGGTTTGATCCGGGCCGATCACGTATTGCAGGTTCGGCATCAGCCGCACCGCCGGGGTGAGCTGGATGCCGTAGCTCAGCTCGAGGATGGTCTGCAGCGTGTCGACGTTGCGGCTGCTCAGCCCGTAGGAAGCCCGGGCCGCCCGGATCCCGGCCGAGCCGAGTGGCGAGAGCTTCTCCATGGCGAACACGAACCCGAGGGTGTCGTAGGGCCGGCCCGGGAAGGTGCCGGTCAGGACGGCGCCGCCCTCCAGGAAGTAATCCTGGATCTGCCGCCCACCGGTGCCGCCCAACGCGACGCCGAACACCGACAGGCCTTGCGCGCTGGTCGGATCCGGACGCCACACCATCTGGTCGAACCGGGCATAGACCGCCGACCGACCGAACCGCGTCAGCGGGTCGAGATCGCTGAACACGCGCAGGCCGCCGCGCACGTCGTAGACCGGATCCTTATAATCGGACTGATCGAAGACCACGCCGACACTGTAGTTGCGCGGGAGCGGGTCGTTGCCGAAATTGGTCGAGTAGCCCGCCTCAACCGGGATCAGGACGCCGGTGGCGCCCCGGGTCGACCAGTCGATGCCGTTCTGGTTGGCCTGCTGGTCGCGGGGATTCACCTCGTAGACGCCGGCATGGACAAACACCTTGTCGGTGAGCCAGGCCTTGGCATGGGCGCCCCAGGTTGAAATCGGCCAATAGGTGAAGTTTGTCAGCTTGAAGATCGATTTCGGTGCGCCGCAGGTTGCGTTGTTCTGGAAATTACAATAGAGCGGCGATCCAAGGAAGTTCGGATTGGCCAATAGGCGGCCGACCTCAATGTCGAGGCGGTTGTCGAACAGCTTCTGCTCGTAGGAGACCGAGGTGAGGTGCGCCGTCTGGCCGCCGCCGTAGATCTCCTGCACGCTTCCGTCGAAGCCGATGCGGTCTTGCGCAAGGCTGCGGCCGTGACGCTGGGTCACGATGGTGTGGAACGAGCCGCCGTCGATCCCGGCGAGCCGGCCGAGGTCGGCGTCGAGACCGAACACGACCTGGCCGGCATAGGCCGATCCCTGCCGGATGCCGCCGGACGGGTTCGCGGCGAATTCGCCGGTGTAGTTCAGGATCATGCTGATCCCGTTGCCGAGATAGAACGTCCCCGGCGGCAGGCCGGGCGGTGTCGCGCTGCTGCCCTGCACGTCGATCGAGGCCGCCGCGCTGCTGGCGCCGGCCGCGCTCCGCGACTCGCGGATGGTCCGCCGCCGCGCGCGATTCGCCCGATACTTGGCCTTCGCGGCCGGGCTCGCCTTCGGGCCCGGGTTCACCAAGCTCGGTCCGCCGTCAGGCGCGTCCGCATCCTGAGCCTCGGCCGAGCGGATGCCCCCCGAGAGTGTCGCGGCGCACAATGCGAGCGCCGCCCATCGCGTGTACTTTCCCATAACAGTGACTCCCCCTTAGTAACGCGCGGCCCTGATTGGCTCTGTCGCGTTGGTGTTCCGCCGGGATCCCTCCGGTCAGTCCGTGAAGGCCTCCACGGTGCGGCGCTCGCCGCGCAGGAAAGCGTCGGCGACGTGGATCAGCGGGTTCAGGTCGACGTCGCTCGTGCCGGATCGGACGAGGGCGGCGAAACGGTCGTAGAGGCCGCGATATTCGGCCTCCGGCGGCAGCGGCTGCGGCTTGCCGTCGATGGTGAGGACGCCGCCGCCTTCCGAGAGCACCAGCACGCCGTCCTCGGTGTCGACGCGGATGTCCCAGGTCTGCGGGCCGGTCTGGCGCCAGTCGAATACCGCCTGGATCGAGGTGCCGGCGGCGTCGGCGAAGCTCAAGTCGGCGGCGATCGGCGCCTGCCGGTTCTCCGGGACCGAGAGGGTCGCGCCGGTGAGGAAGAAGGGCGGCAGGATGTGGGTGGCGATCGACAGGGCGTTGATCCCCGGATCGAACACGCCCATGCCGCCGGCCTGCCAGATCCAGGCCTGGTTCGGATGCCAGTGCCGGACATCCTCCATCCAGGCGATCGCCACCGACCGGATCCGGCGGCCCGACAGCCACTGGCGCGCCGGCTCGACGCCGGGGGCGTAGCGGGAGTGCCAACTGGCGAACAGGCTGACGCCCCGCGCACGCGCGGCCTCGACCAGGATCCCGACCTCCGCCAGGGTCGCCCCGGGGGGCTTCTCCAGGAAGACGTGCCGGCCGGCCTCGATCGCCTCGAGGGCGGCGGAGAAGCGCACCTGCGGCGGCTGGCACAGGGCGACCGCGTCCAGGTCGGGCTGTCCCGCCAGCATCTCGGTCAGCGTGCGGTAGTTCGGCACCCCCTCGAAGCGGCCTTCGCGGCTCGCCACGGCGGTCAGGGTGTAGTCCGGCGAAGCGCCGATGACCGGCAGGTGCTGGTCGCGGGCGATCTTGCCGACGCCGACCAGACCGATGCGGATCGTCCCGTTCGAAGCCGACATCTCAGAGAACCTTCACGGACAGGTCGCGGGCGGGCGCCACCGCCAGGGGATTGCGCAGCGGCAGGGTGAAGGGGGCCGCCTCGATCTCGAACACGTCCCCGGGCCGCACCGTGACGCCGTCGCTGAACGACAGGGTCGCGGTGCCGAAGAAGTGGACGTGCAGGTCGCCGGGGCGGCGGAACTGGGGGTATTTGAAGTGGTGCCGCTCGAGGTTCTCGATCGTGTGGGACATGTTCGCCTCACCCGAGAGGAACGGCTTCTCCCACAGCACGGCGCCATCGCGCCGGATGCGGCTGGAGCCGCGCACGTCGGCGGGCAGAGCCCCCAGCCACAGTTCCGGGCCGAGCGCCGCCGGACGGAGCTTCGAATGGGCGAGCCACAGGTAATTGCCGCGCTCGGTCACATGGTCCGAGAACTCGTTCGCCAGGGCGAAGCCGAGGCGCACCGGCGTACCGTCCGCGTCGATCAGGTAGAGGCCGGCGATCTCCGGCTCCTCGCTGCCGTCGAGGGCGAAGGCGGGCGACAGGAGCGGTTCGCCGGTGCCGACGATCGCGTCGCCGTCGCCCTTGTAGAACCATTCGGGCTGGACCCCGGTCTCGCCGGGGGCGGGCTTGCCGCCCTCCACGCCCATCTGGAACATCCGCATGGAATCGGTCGGGGTCGGATCCGCCGCCGCGGCGCGGTGCATCTTGTCGCGACCCTCCGCGGAGCCGAGATGCGTCAGGCCGGTGCCGCTGAGCAGCAGATGCGCGGGATCCGGATGATCGACCGGCGGCAGCAGCCGCACGGCGTCGAGATCCACGGTGTCGCCGAGGCCGAGCCGGGTTGCCGTCTCGGCCAGGCTGTCGCCTGCCGCCAGGGCCCGCCGGGCCAGGTCGAGGACGCTGTCCGCGCCGACCACGACCCGCGCCTCGCCCCCCTGCAGGATCGCGACACCCCGCCGCCCGTCGGGGGCGCGGAATTGTAGGAGTGATTGCCCCATCTCGGTTCTCCCAGGGCCGGCCTTCATCGGGCCGGCTCGAAATCAGGTGTGCCGCGCCGGCGCGTCAGCGGTCGAAGGCCGGGCTGATGGTGCCGTCGACCCTGCGGGTGAGATGCCAGGGATTGTCCGGGCGCAGGGGCTGCGGCAGCAGCGCGTCGGGCAGGTCCTGGTAGCAGACCGGTCGCAGGAACCGCTCGATCGCCAGGGTGCCGACCGAGGTGCTGCGCCCGTCGGACGTCGCCGGGAACGGCCCGCCATGGACCATCGCGGGCGCCACCTCCACGCCGGTGGGCCAGCCATTGGCCAGGATCCGGCCGGCCTTGCGGGCGAGCGCCGGGACCAGGTCGGCGGCGATATGCTCGTCGGCGCGGTCGAGATGCAGCGTCGCGGTGAGCTGGCCCGGGAGCGCCGCGACGATGCGCTTGACCTCGTCGAGATCCGCGGCCGCCACCAGGATCGCGGCGGGGCCGAACATCTCCTCCGTGAGGCCGGCATCTGCCAGGAACCGCGCCCCGTCGGTGCGCAGCAGGGCCGCGGGCGCGCCGCCCGGGCCGGCCGTCGCCCCGCGCGCCGCCACGGTCACGCCCGGGCGGGCCGCCATCTCGGCAACGCCGCGCTCGAAGCGGGTGCGGATGTCGGCGGTCAGCATCGCGTGGGGCGCGCTCTCGCGGATCGCCGCCGCGGCAGCTTCCGCGAAGGCATCGAGGTCGGAACCCGCGATACCGATCAGCAGGCCGGGATTGGTGCAGAACTGCCCCGCCCCCATCGTCAGGGACTGGACGAAGCCGGTCGCCAGCGCGGTGCTCCGCGCCCGCAAGGCGCCGGGCAGCAGCAGGACGGGATTGACCGCGCTCATCTCGGCATAGACCGGGATCGGCTCGGGGCGTCCCGCCGCCACCCGTATCAGGGCGAGGCCGCCCCCGCGCGAGCCGGTGAAGCCCACCGCCTTGATCCGCGCATCGGCGACAAGCGCCGTCCCGAGGACGTTCGACGGACCCGGCAGATAGGAGAACACGCCCGGATGCAGGTCGCTGGCCGCGACGGCCGCCCGGACCGCCCGGGCCACCAGCTCGCCGGTTCCGGGATGGGCCGGGTGGCCCTTGACCACGACCGGGCAGCCGGCGGCGAGCGCCGAGGCGGTGTCACCCCCGGCCACCGAGAAGGCGAGCGGGAAGTTGCTGGCGCCGAACACGGCGACCGGGCCGAGGGCGACGTGGCGCCGGCGCAGATCGGGGCGCGGCAGAGGCGTGCGCTTGGGCTGCGCCGGATCGATCGTGGCCTGGACCCAGTCGCCCGCGCGGACGACATGCGCGAACAGACGCAGCTGGCCGATGGTGCGGGCGCGCTCCCCCTCGAGCCGGGCCCGCGGCAGCCCGGTCTCGGCCATGGCCCGCTCGATCAGAGAATCGCCGAGATCGCCCACGGCCTGGGCGACGGTCTCCAGGAAGCTGGCGCGCAGCTCGGGCGTCGATTCGGAAAAGCTCGGGAAGGCCGCATCCGCAAGCGCGCAGGCGGCCGCGACCTGCTCCGGCCCGGCGGCCGAGAAGGCCGGCTCCAGCGCCGCCCCGCTTGCGGGATCGACGGCCCGGAACGTATCGGTCGTGGTCGCATCCTCGGCGCCGATCAGGATCGTGCCGCGGATCTCCGCGTTCGCACTCAGCTCTTTACTCATACAAATAACTTAGAGCAGTTGTGCAGTGGCTGCAAGCGTCGCGGCACTATGATGCCTGCGGGTGTCGGCGCTTGCGCTCCTACAACTTCCAGGTACGATCGCGGCGATCCTGCCCCGTCCTGGCGGCTCGGACTGGAGGTGTCGGGTGAGGGGGGATCCTGGGTACGAGGATATCAAGCTGCCGCTGGCCTCGGGCTCGCGCCGGATTCACGGCTCGGTCGCCCGCGATCTCGGCGTCGCGATCCTGGCCGGCCGGTACGCGCCGGGAGACGTGCTGCCCGGCGAGATCGAATTCTCGGAGCAGTTGAAGGTCTCGCGCACCGCCTATCGCGAGGCGGTGCGCATCCTGAGCGCCAAGGGGCTGGTCGAGAGCCGGCCCCGCACGGGGACCCGGGTGACCCAGCGCAGCCGCTGGAACCTGCTCGATCCCGACATCCTCGCCTGGGCCTTCGAGGCGGAGCCCAGCGAAACCTTCATCCGGGACCTGTTCGAGCTGCGGATGATCGTCGAGCCGGCGGCGGCGGCCCTGGCGGCCGAGCGGCGCTCGGGGCTCGACATCTCCCGGATGGGGCACGCCCTGGAGGAGATGGGCCGCTACGGCCTCGCCACCGAGATCGGGCGGGCCGCCGACCAGTCGTTCCACAACACGATCCTGGAAGCGGCCCGCAACGGGCCGCTGATGGCCCTGTCGAGTTCCATCGCCGCCGCCGTGACTTGGACGACGATCTTCAAGCAGCGTCGCAGCGCCCTGCCCCGTGACCCGATGCCGGATCACCGGATCCTGTACGAGGCGATCGTCGCCGGGGATCCCGCGGCGGCGCGTGCCGCGATGACCGAACTCGTCCGCCTCGCACTCGCCGACACCGAGCTCTCGCTGAAGGCGTGAGCCCCGCCGCCGGGATGGCGGCGGGGCTTCCCGTCAGTGGTTGTCCCGCGGCACGCCGTTGGTCTGAGCAATCCGCTGGAAGCGCTCGGCGCCCTCCAGGATCGCACCGGTGTGCATCTGCCCGACGGTTGCGCGCTGGATCGCCTGCCATGGGGTCTGGGACGCCGGATAGGCGTATCCCCCGGCTTCCTCCAGGGCCTTGCGCCGGCGCTCGATCTCGTCCGCGTCGAGCAGCATGTCGGCGGTGCCGCGCTTCAGGTCGATCCGCACCCGGTCGCCGGTGCGCAGCAGCGCGAGGCCGCCGCCCACCGCCGCCTCGGGCGAGGCGTTGAGGATCGAGGGCGAGGCCGAGGTGCCGGATTGCCGCCCGTCGCCCAGGCAGGGCAGCGCGTGCACGCCGGAGCGGATCAGGTAGGCGGGCGGGCGCATGTTCACCACTTCCGCCGCACCCGGATAGCCGACCGGGCCGGCGCCGCGCATGATCAGGATGCTGTTCTCGTCGACCGCCAGCGCCGGGTCGTCGATCCGGTGGTGGTAATCCTCCGGACCGTCGAACACCACGGCCCGGCCCTCGAACGCCTCCGGATCCTCGGGATTGGACAGGTAGCGCTCGCGGAACTCCTCGCCGATCACGCTGGTCTTCATGATCGCCGCGTCGAACAGGTTGCCGCGCAGCACCAGGAAGCCCGCGGCCTCCTTCAGCGGCCGGTCGATCGGCCGGATCACATCCTCGTCCTCGATCACCGCGTCGCGGCAATTGTCGCCGATGGTGCGGCCGTTCACCGTCAGGGCGTTCTCGTGGAGCAGCCCGCGCCGCATCAGCTGCGCGGCCACCGCCGGGAGGCCGCCCGCGCGGTAATAATCCTCGCCGAGATACTCGCCCGCCGGCTGCAGGTTGACCAGGAGCGGCACGTCGAGGCCGTGGGTCTGCCAGTCGGCGATGTCGAGCTCGACCCCCGCGTGGCGGGCGAGCGCGGCCAGGTGGATCGGGGCGTTGGTGGAGCCGCCGATCGCCGAGTTGAGCACGATCGCGTTGAGGAACGCCTCGCGGGTCAGGATGTCGGTCGGCTTGAGGTCCTCCGCCACCATCTCGACGATGCGCTTGCCCGTGCGGTAGGCGACTTCCTGCCGGTCGCGGTAGGGCGCCGGGATCGCCGCCGAGCCCGGCAGCATCATGCCGAGCGCCTCCGCGAGCGCGTTCATGGTCGTCGCCGTACCCATCGTGTTGCAGTAGCCGGTGGAGGGGGCGGACGAGGTGACCAGCTTGATGAAGCCCTCGTGGTCGATCTCCCCGGCGGCCAGCATCTGGCGCGCGCGCCACACGATGGTCCCGGAACCGGTGCGCTGGCCCTTGTACCAGCCGTTGAGCATCGGGCCGACCGACAGGGCGATGGCCGGGATGTTCACGGTGGCGGCCGCCATCAGGCAGGCCGGGGTGGTCTTATCGCAACCGGTCGTCAGGACCACGCCGTCGAGGGGGTACCCGTACAGGAGCTCGACCAGGCCGAGATAGGCGAGGTTGCGGTCGAGGCCGGCGGTGGGCCGCTTGCCGGTCTCCTGAATCGGATGGACCGGGAATTCGAGCACGATGCCGCCGGCCTCGCGGATGCCCTCGCGCACGCGCTCCGCCAGGACGAGGTGGTGACGGTTGCACGGCGACAGGTCGGACCCGGTCTGGGCGATGCCGATGATCGGCCGGCCCGAACGCAGCTCCTCCAGGCTCAGCCCGAAGTTCAGGTAGCGCTCCAGGTAGAGCGCCGTCATGTCGATATTGTCGGGGTTGTCGAACCAGGCGCGCGAACGCAGGGGCCGGGTCTTCGGGTGATCGGTCATTTCTCGTGGGTCCGGTGGGCGGAGCTGGTGGAGAAGCGGTAGGTGATGACGTTCCGGTAGGTCG
>NZ_FOQW01000028.1:35349-46380 GCF_900113845.1 Methylobacterium brachiatum
GAGCGTCACCTCTTCGACCGTGCGGCCGTCCGGCAGGGTGCCGAACACGGTCCGGACCGGCTCGGACGCCTGGGCGACCGCAGGGATCGCCACGCAGGCGCCCAGCGCGACAGCTCCGACTCCACGCATCCGCTCCCCCCTCAAGACGCTCGCTCCCGCCTGGCCGACCGTGCGCCGGCCCTCGCGGGTGCCGCGGTTGACGTCCGCAATTCCGCTATATACTCATACAAATGAATTCCACAACAAGGGGCCCGGCAAGGCGGCCTCGATGAGGGGAAACGTTTGATGGCAGGACCGATCGCGAGCATGGGAGCGCCCGCGGCGGCGACCGCGACGCGCGATCAGGGCAGCTACCGCCCCGCCCTCTCGCTGCTCGCAAGCCTCTTCTTCATGTGGGGCTTTATCACGGTCATCAACAACACGCTGCTCCCTCATCTCCGGAGCGTGTTCGACCTCGATTATACGCAGACCACGCTGATCGAGTCGGTGTGGTTCATCGCGTATTTCGTGGCCTCGATCCCGGCGGCGAAGCTGATCGAGCGCATCAGCTACCAGCGCGCGCTGGTGGTGGGCCTTGGCATCATGGCGCTGGGCACGCTCGGCATGGTCCTGGCCTCCCATCAGGTCTCGTACGCGATCACGCTCACGGCCCTGTTCGTGATCGCGAGCGGCATCACCCTGCTTCAGGTCGCCGCCAACCCCTACGTGGCTGTGGTCGGACCGCCGGAGACCGCCCCGGCGCGCCTCAACCTCGTCCAGGCGTTCAACTCGTTCGGCACGACCCTGGCGCCTTTGTTCGGCGGCTACCTGATCCTCGGCCGCTCCGCCTCGGGCAACGTCGCGGCCGGCGCCACCCTCAGCCCGGCCGAGCGGCTCGCCGATGCGCAGTCCGTGCAGCTCCCCTACCTGATCGTGGCGGCGATCCTCGTCGTGCTCGCCGTGGTGATCGCCCGCTTCCCGCTGCCCGCCATCGGTGCGGGAGGCGCCACGAAGCGCGCCGCCAAGGCCGAGCGCGCGGGCCTGTCGCTCTGGCGCCACCGCAACCTCGTATTCGGCGTGCCGGCGATCTTCATCTACCTGATCGCCGAGATCGGCGTGTCGAACCTGTTCATCAACTTCGTCTCGCAGCCGGAGATCGGCAACCTCACGCATACGGAGGCGTCGCGCTACCTGTTCCTGCTCTGGGGTGGGATGATGGTCGGCCGCTTCGTCGGCAGCTACCTGATGCAGGGGCGGTCCGCCGAGACCGTCCTGGCCGGCGCCGCCATCGCGGCCTTCACGGTGATGCTGGTGGCGACCTTCGCGACGGGGCCGCTGGCGATGTGGGCGCTGATCTCCGTGGGGCTGTTCCACGCGGTCATGTTCCCGACGATCTTCACCCTGGGCATCCGCGGCCTCGGCCCGCTGACCGAGGAAGGCGCGGGCTTGCTGATCATGGCGATCGCCGGGGGCTCCCTGGTGGTGGTGCAGGGCTGGGCCGCCGACCGGTTCGGCCTGCAGCATTCCTTCCTGATCACCGCCGCCTGCGAGCTCTACGTCCTGTTCTTCGCTTTGTGGGGCAGCCGGCCGGGTCGGGGCGCCTCCGACCGCGCCTGATCGGCCGCCACCCGCGATGCGGCGTGGGGCGGCGGGCCGGAGCGGCTCCCGATCGCGCCGCCATCGGAAGGCGCTCCAAGAAGTCGCTTCAAGTCGTTGATGTCACGCGCCCGCCGGCCGCCGGACCATTAGCCGCTCCGGAGGCCGGCACTCGAGAGAAGGCGATCCCATGGAGGCACAGTTTCGCGTCGTCGCCCGCGCCGAGCGCGACCGGCTCGGCGAGGGACCCGTCTGGGTGCCGGAACGGGGGCGGCTGTTCTGGGTCGATATCGAGGCGCCCGCCCTGCGCTGGCTCGACCTCGCGAGCGGCGCGACCGGCACGCGCCCGTTCCCGGAGCCGATCGGCTGGATCATCCCCCGGGCCGGCCGGCGCGACTTCGTGATCGGCCTGAAGAGCGGCTTCGCGGTGTTCGATCTGGAGGCGGACCAGGTCACGCCGATCGGAAATCCGGAGCCGGACTATCCGGACAACCGCCTGAACGACGCCAAGGTCGACTATGCCGGCCGGATCTGGGCGGGGAGCATGCACCAGGCCGAGACCGCGATCTCGGGCGCCCTGCACCGGCTCGATCCCGACC
The DNA here is from genome assembly GCF_900113845.1 of Methylobacterium brachiatum. NCBI lineage: Bacteria > Pseudomonadati > Pseudomonadota > Alphaproteobacteria > Hyphomicrobiales > Methylobacteriaceae > Methylobacterium > Methylobacterium brachiatum. The sequence goes on from NZ_FOQW01000028.1 coordinate 37,524, forward strand.
TGACCTGGCAGCGGATGGACGGCGATTACGGCGTCGCCAACGGTCCGACCTTCAGCCATGACGGCCGGATCCTCTATCACAGCGACAGCGCCGCCCGGACCGTCTTCGCCTTCGATCTCGCCGCCGACGGCACCCTGACGGGCAAGCGCGAATTCCTGCGCTTTCCGGAGGCCTGGGGCTGGCCCGACGGGATGACCACGGATGCCGAGGGCTGCCTCTGGATCGCCCATTGGGGGGCGGGCCGGATCAGCCGGGTGGATCCGGAGGGGCGTCTCGTGCGGGCGATCTCGTTGCCGGCCACCAACATCACGAGCTGCGCTTTCGCGGGGCCCGGGCTCGACCGGCTGTTCGTCACGTCGGCGTCCCGGGGTGCCGAGCACGAGCCGTCCGCGGGGGCCCTGTTCGAACTCGATGTCGGCGTGGCGGGCCTCCCGCCCCGGGCGTTCGGGGGCTGAGGGGCGGCGGGCTTCCCGGCTGCCGCGGCGCGCGCGATCGCTCGCACCGGATCGAGATCGCCAAATCGTGTGGCTTGTGTCCCTCGGATGGGGGATGCGCTCACGGGGCGCGGCGTCTAGCGTCGGGCCTTCTCCGAGACGAGATCACCTTTGACCCGCCCGGCTTTGCCGCGGCGGGTTCTTTGATCGCGGCGTCACGGCCGGATCGGCCGGCGGCCGTGCGGGCTCTCCTCACGGTCGAGCTTTGGCGCAGCGACGCGCACCAACGGCATGATCGTGAAACGTTTTCGGCGGTTGCGCCGTTGATCGACGCATGGACGACGACACTCCGCTTCGTGCGCATATCCGTGCTGTGCTGCTCAAGCTGGCGCGCACCTTGGCCGCCCGGGCCGGCCCGCTCTAGGGCGCGTGCGCCCCGGCCCTCCCCTCGCCCCTGCGCCCTCGGACGACGAGGCCCTGTTAACCTTTCGTCAACCATGGGCCGACACAGTCCCGGGCGGAGGGCTGAGCCATGACTCGACGCCGGGATTTCGATGCGCTGAGCGAGGCGCAGATCGCCGCGAGGCGCACGCAGAAGCGCTGGGTCGAGCCGAAGGCGCAGTTCCGCCCGGCCGCGCCCCAGGCCGTCACCGAGTTGCTCGACACGATCCAGCATGTGGCCGAGGCCGCTACCGGCGAGCGCAGCTTCCTGCATCTGCGCCCCGTGGCCGGGGCCACGCGCAGCCGCGAACATTAAGGCCGCCCGCGAAGCGAGTCCGAGCCCGCGTTCGGGCTGGCGAGCGTCGGCCGGTTCTGCAACAAGGCCGAGATGAGCCGGCGTACAGCCTTCGATTGCATTCTCACGGTGTCGCGGGCCGTGCCCGGGCGATTCCGCACGGCTCGCAGGCCGTGAGCGGCACCCTGAGCGCGGATGAGGCTGAGGCTCTCCGGCGCCGCAACCGCGCCCTTGAGGACGAAGTCGCCCGCCTGCGCTCCGCGCTCGCGACGGCCCGGGCGGAGGCCGCGACCGAGGCGCCGCCGCGGGACGAGACCGCCTTCGCGCGCGCGTTCTGGCAAGCGCCCGCCCGGATCGACGCGATTCTGCCCGAGCCCGATCCGGCGCGGATCGACGATTCCGAGTTCCGCCGGCTCGCCGACCACCTCCCGATCCTGTGCTGGCTCGCCCGCAGCGACGGCTATCTCTACTGGTACAACAGGCGCTGGCTCGATTACTGCGGGACCACGCAGGCGGCCATGGCCGGCTGGGGCTGGCAGAGCGTCCACGACCCGGAGGCGCTGCCGCGGGTGACGGCGGTCTGGGCCGCCTCGATCGCCACCGGCGAGCCGTTCGAGATGGTCTTCCCCCTGCGCGGGGCCGACGGCGTGTTCCGGCCGTTCCTGACGCGGATCGTGCCGCTGCGCGACGCCTCCGGCCGGGTGGTGCGCTGGTTCGGCGTCAACACCGAGATCGGGGCCCAGGTCCGGGCCGAGGCGGCGCTGCGCACCTCCGAGACGCGCCTGCGCCGGGCGCAGGAGGCCGGCGGCGTCGGCGTGTTCTCCATCGATCTGGACCGGAACATCATCCACGCCACGCCGCATTTCTTCCGCCTGTACGGGCTGGCCGAGCAGGAGACGCTGCCGGTCGACGCGGTCGCCCGCCTCGTCATCCCGGAGGATGCCGGCTTCGTCTCCCAGTGGGCGGACCGCGGCGCCGGCCTGACCGATGCCGACGTCGCCTATCGGATCCGGCGGGCGGATGACGGCGCGGAACGCTGGATCGCCCGCCGGGGCGCGATCGAGCGCGACGCCGGGGGGCAACCGATCCGCTTCGTCGGGGCGGTGCGCGACATCACCGACCACAAATCCGCCGAGCAGCGGGCCGAGGCCAACCAGCGCGAGCTGCGCCTCATCACCGATGCGCTGCCGGTGCTCATCGCCTTCATCGACTGGGACTACATCTACCGCTTCGCCAATGCGGCGTATCAGGACTGGTTCTTCCGTCCGGCCGCGGAGATCGTGGGGCGGGACGTGCGCGAGCTGCTCGGGCCCGCCGCCTTCGAGCTGCGGCGCCCCTATGTCGAGCGCGCCCGCGCCGGCGAGGCCGTCCGGTTCGAGATCCCCTGGCCTCACCAGGATGGGCGCCACCGCGACGCCGAGATCCGCTACCTGCCCCGGCGGGGGGCCGACGGGGCGGTCGACGGCTTCCACGTCTTCGTGCAGGACATCACCGACCGCAAGCGGGTCGAGGCCGCACTCCTCTCCGAGGTCACCCAGCGGACCCGCGAGCGCGACCGGCTGTGGGAGACGACCAACGACCTGATGGGGACGGCGGGCCTCGACGGCTTCCTCAAGACCGTCAATCCGGCCTGGACGCACATGCTCGGCTGGAGCGAGGCGGAGCTGCTCGGCCGGCCGTTCCTGGACATCGTCGATCCGGCGGACCACGTCGAGATGGCCGAGGTGGTGGGCCGCCTGTCGGCCGGCGAGACGGTGATGGGCTTCGTCGACCGCGTCCTGACCCGGGCGGGCGAGCGCCGCGTCGTGATGTGGACGGCGGTGCCCGATCCCGGCACCGGGCTGTTCTACATCGTCGGGCGGGACCTCACCGAGCAGCGCCGGGTCGAGGAGCAATTGCTGCAGGCCCAGAAGATGGAGGCGATCGGCCAGCTCACCGGCGGTATCGCGCACGACTTCAACAACCTGCTGACCGGCATCGTCGGCTCCCTCGACCTGATGCAGACCCGCATCCAGCAGGGCCGCACCGACGCGATCGAGCGCTACGCCCGGGCGGCCCTGTCGTCGGCCAACCGTGCCTCGGCGCTGACCCACCGCCTCCTCGCCTTCGCCCGGCGCCAGCCGCTGGAGCCGCAGCCGACCGCCGCCAACCCGCTGATCACCGGCATGGAAGACCTGCTGCGGCGCACGCTGGGCGAGCGGATCCATCTCGAGATCGTCACAACCGGCGGCCTGTGGCTGACCCTGTGCGACCCGCACCAGCTCGAGAACGCCCTGCTCAACCTCGCGATCAACGCCCGGGACGCGATGCCCGAGGGCGGCCGCCTCGTGATCGAGACCGGCAACGCGCATCTCGACCGGGCCTATACGCGCCAGAACGCGGGGGTGAACGAGGGCGCCTATGTCTGCGTCAGCGTCAGCGATACCGGGACCGGCATGAGCCCCGAGATCGCCGCCAGGGCCTTCGACCCGTTCTTCACCACCAAGCCCCTCGGCCAGGGCACCGGCCTCGGCCTGTCGATGATCTACGGCTTCGCCAAGCAGTCCGACGGGCATGTCCGGATCTACTCGGAGCCGGGTTGCGGCACGACGGTCAAGCTCTATCTGCCGCGTTACCACGGTGCCGCACCGCCCGAGACGGGTGAATCCGGCCTCGTCGAGCTGCACCGGGCCGAGCGTGGCGAGACCGTGCTCGTGGTGGAGGACGATCCGGTGGTGCGCGACCTGATCGTCGAGGTTCTGGGCGACCTCGGATACACCGCGCTCCAGGCCGCGGATGCCGAGGCGGGCCTCGCCGTGCTGCGCGCGCCTGGGCGGATCGACCTGCTGATCAGCGATGTCGGCTTGCCCGGCGGCCTCAACGGCCGGCAGATGGTCGATGCCGCCCGCCCGGACCGACCGGACCTGAAGGTGCTGTTCATCACCGGCTATGCCGAGAACGCGACCTTCGGCAACGGCCATCTCGAGCCCGGCATGCGCATGATGACCAAGCCGTTCCCGGTCGAGGCCCTGGCCGCCCGGGTGCGCGCGATGATCGCGGGCCTCGACTGACCGCCGATGTCGCTCACCACCCGCATCCTGCTGCTGGTGCTGCTGGCGCTGACCCCGGCGCTGGCGATCCAGGGCTACAATGAGGTCGCCCTGCGCGCGAGCCGCGATGCGGCGGTGCGCGCCGACGCGCTCGCCACCGTCCGCGGCGCCGCGGAGGATTTCGCCCAGCTCTCGGAGCGGATGCGGCAGGCCCTCGACCTCATCTCCGGGGATAGCTCCGTCCAGGTGCGCGACCCCGCCGCCTGCACGGCCTACCTGAAGCGGTCCGCCGCCCGGCTTCCGCACGTCATCCTGCTCGCGCTCACGGATCCCGACGGCACCGTGATCTGCGACAGCGCCGGCTCGGTGCCGGGGGCCTACTCGACCGGCGCCCGCGCCTATCACCGCCGCGCCCTGGAGGCGGGCGGCTTCGCGGTCGGCGGTTACGCGCTGGGCACCGTGTCGAAGCTGCCCTCGATCCACTTCGCCCGGGTGGTGGCCGGCCGGGACGAGAGCGACGGCCCCGCCACCGGGGTCCTCCTGGCCGCCGTGGATCTCGACTGGCTGTCCGACCATCTGGAGCAGACCCTGCACCAGGCCGAGACGGCCATCACGGTGACGGACCGCGACGGCCTGATCATCGCGCGCCGCCCGGACGGAGCGGACTGGATCGGCAAGCCGATCCCGCCGGAGCGCGCCGCTCTGCGGACGGCCCGGGACGGCGCGGTGCGCATCGCCGAGGATATCGACGGCCGAACCCGGATCATCGCCACCGCGATGCCGGACGGGGCGCTTGCCGGGGTGCGCCTCATGGTCGGGCGCGACAGCGCGGCGGCCTTCGCGGATATCGATGCCGCCACCCGCCGTGGGCTGGTGCTGATCGCCCTCGGCGCGGTCCTGGCGCTGGCCGCGGCGCTCCTGGCCGGACGGATGTTCATCCGCCGCCCGATCGATCGCCTGCTCCGGGTCGCGGCGGCCTGGCAGGACGGCGACCTCTCCGCCCGCACGGGCCTGCGCGGCATGACGGAGTTCGGCCGCCTCGGGCGCAAGCTCGACACGATGGCCTCCACGCTCCAGCGCAACACCGACGAGCTGCATGCCGAGATCCGCCGCGGCCGCGCCCTGCAGGAGCAGCAGGTCACGATGTTGCACGAGCTGAACCACCGGGTGAAGAACACGCTGGCCACCGTGCAGGCCCTGGCTCGCCAGTCCCGCGGCGCCGAAGGCGTCCTCGAGGCGCGGATCCTGGCCCTGTCGAAGACCCACGACCTCCTGACCCGCGAGGATTGGAGCGGCGCCTCCCTGAGCGAGGTGCTGGAGAGCGAGCTGAGCCCCTACCGCACCGGCGGCGACCAGATCGGCCTCGACGGGCCGGACGTCGCGCTATCCCCGCGCCATGTCCTGGCTTTGGGCATGACGATCCACGAGCTGACCACGAACGCCGCCAAATACGGCGCGCTCTCGGCACCGGGCGGACGCGTGCGGGTCTCGTGGTCTCTCGTCACGACGGAGGCCGGCATGCCGCGCCTGCGCCTCACCTGGCAGGAGAGCGGCGGCCCGCCGGTCCACCCGCCGGCCCGGGCCGGTTTCGGGACACGGCTGATCTCCGGCGGCGTGCGGCGCGAGCTCGACGGGATCGTCGACCTCGCCTTCGAGGCCGCGGGCCTGCGCTGCTATCTCGACGTCCCGCTCGCGCCGGGGCTCAGCGCGATCCTCACGCCGACGCAGTAGACGGCCCCGCGCGTCACGGCCGTCAGGCCCGGGGCCGCACGATTTCGCGAGCATCCTGCTTCACCTGCCGCCAGGTCCGCCACGGCTCGAGGTTCGACAGCGCCATCCGGCGCAGGCCGAACCAGCCGAGCACGAGGGCCACGACCAGGAACGGCGCCGCGACGATCAGTGCCGCCGGGGCCTCGGACCCGAACGGCACGGCGAGCAGCTTCACCACCGCGTCGAGCCCGAGGAAGAAGGTGACGATCAGCAGCACGGGAATCGTGCCGACGATCGCGACGAGCGACACGATCGCCCGGAGGTTGCCGTCGATCTCGGTCCGCGCCAGCGTCAGCAGGGCGCCGAAATGCACCGCGCTCTCGCGCAGGGCCGTGACCAGCAGGCCCAGTGTACCGTCGGCTCGTTGACGCATGGTTCGGGATCTATCCTCGTGGTCCGTCAGGCCGGGGGCCAACGGGGGCGGCTGCGGAAGCGTTCCGGCCGGGTCTCACAGCATCAACAGCACGGCGCCGAGGATGAGCACCGTCGCGAGGCCCGCCAGGGCGACCGCGCGGGTGACCGCCCGGCTTCCGTCCGGATCCCCCTCGGGCGAGGCGGCGGCCGGGCCCGGCCCGCGCTCCGCCGCGACCGCTGGGGCTCCCGTCCCGCCCGTGGGCAGGATCGGCGGCGGCGCCCCGGGGCCCGCCTCCGGAAGCGTGAGCGCGCCGGGCAGCGGCCGGTCGATGGGGGGCCCAAAAGCCTCCGGCTCGACGCTGACCCCCGCGGCTTCGAGCTCCAGCATCACCAGCACCAGGGCATCGACATCCATGTGGTCGACCGGAAGCGCGGCCTGGAGATCGCCCGCCGTGAGTTCCCCGCGCGCCCGACCGAGCGCGATCAGCCGGTCCAACGTCCCGCGATCGATCGTCTGCGCCATCGCCAACCCCCGTCACCGGATCCGCATGGCCGGCGCTGCTCTGCGCGAAAATCCGCGACGCGCGCGACGGTTTCCTGAGGATTTGATGTCAAGTCTGCATGCAGCTCTCGATCAGTCACGAAATTCTTGAGCCCCGGATCGATATGCAACCTGGGTGCTCTAGTTTCCTCGCCCAGCGATAATGTGGCCATTTCTCACGAGCGATCGCCATCCGTCGGTTCCAACGCGCACGAAAGTACGGCGAGGATGGCCAATAGCACACGCGGAGGCCCAAGATCTTTCATGCAAATGTCCCCATAAATCGTAGCCAGCAAGTCGCTTGTGCCGCGATGTTGCCCTCGGGGCAGGGAGACGTCGCGCAAGGGTCGGAGCGTTCGAACGGCGCGCTACGTCCTGGCAGACCCCGAGCCTCAGGAGCCACACATCCGCCATGTCCAGGCCGTTGCGCTTGCGGCGCGGTTGGGTTAGGAAATCGACGCGGCTAGCACCCGTAGCTCAGCTGGATAGAGCGTTGCCCTCCGAAGGCAAAGGTCACACGTTCGAATCGTGTCGGGTGCGCCACTTCCGTGCAGAACTGCGAACACCCTGCCACGGTTGATGCGCTGCTGCCCGTGATGGCTGCCTGCAGGCTGGCCTTGTCGCCGACGATGCGGATTACGTCCGCACTCACATCGACGATCGCCTGGAGCCACGCCTTCCGGAACGGGATCTCGCCCGTCGTTACGTTCTCCCGCATCAGCCGGCCGATTGGCCTGCCCCCTGAAAGGTGGTCCTCCCTGAGGTATGGCCTTGCGCCCCTGTGGAGTTGACCCGGTTTATGGTCCACGACCTATGCAAGTTCTCGGGCTGTGACAGCTTGGTTGGCGAAGGCTCGGGGCGTCAAGCCGCCCAGGGCCGTATGGGGTCGATCTTCGTTGTAGTGGCACCTCCAGTCCTCGATGCGTTCACGGGCATCGGCCAGAGACAGGAACCACGAAGCGTTCAAGCACTCTGCCCGTAGGCGGCCGTTGAACGCTTCGATGTAGGCGTTGTCGGTCGGCTTACCCGGTCGGGAGAAGTCGATCTCGACCCCGTTCAGGTAGGCCCATTGGTCGAGCATGCGCCCGGCGAACTCCGGCCCATTGTCAACCCGTAGGCTCTTTGGACGACCGCGGAGCTTCACCAGTGCATCCAGGGCCTCGGTCACCTGGAAGGCGCGGAAGTTAGCTCTCGGTGTGAGCGAGAGCGCCTCTCGCGTATGGCAATCGACGACCGTCAGGATCCGGAACGGACGTCCGTCGAACAGGCGGTCGGACATGAAGTCCATCGCCCAGACCTCGTTCGGTCCGCCGATCGCGGGCCGCCCTTGTCGGTAGCGCCAGGCCCGTTTGCGCTTGGGCAGCTTGGGCCGGATCGACAGCCCTTCGTCCCGGTAGATCCGGTAGGTGCGCTTGTGATTCACCTCCCAGCCCTCCCGTCGCAACAGGATGTGCAACCGCCGGTAGCCATAGCGCACCCGTGCAGCAGCGAGCTCCTTCAGCCGCATGCGCAGAGCTACCTGCGGATCGGCGCGCTTGCGGTAACGCTGAGACGAACGACCGAAGCCGGTGGCCTGACAGGCCCGACGCTCGCTGATGTCATAGGCCACCTGCAGGTGACCGGCGACCTCACGGCGAGCGGCGGACCTCACCACTTTCGCTTGAGCACGTCCTGCAGCATGGAGCGGTCCAGTGTCAGGTCGGCGACCAGCCGCTTGAGCTTGCTGTTCTCATCCTCCAGCTGCTTGAGCCGCCGAATCTCCGGCACCCCCATGCCGACGAACTGCTTCTTCCAGCGGTAAAATGTCGGCTCAGACACACCCATCTTCCGGCAGACCTCGTCCACCGTCGCACCGTTCTCCGCCTGCCGCAGGGCAAAGGCGATCTGCTCGTTCGTGAAGCGTTTGCGAGGCATGGCATCCACCCTCCTTCAGGGTTCAGGATGCCCGAAAAACTTGCGCTCGACGCGGACCAGTTTGCTGGGTCAGGGTCAA
>NZ_FOQW01000019.1:0-118170 GCF_900113845.1 Methylobacterium brachiatum
TCAACCTCACCGCCGGCGGCATCGTCGCCTCCAGCGGCGACATCGTCGCCAAGGGTCGCCTCGCGCTGACCGCCGGCGGCTACGAGGCCACCGCGGCCTTCGCGCGGACGGGCGGCACCGAAGTGGTGGTGCGCCTCGGCTCCGGCCACCTGTCCAACCTCGGCCAACTCGTGGCCGCCAACGGCCTCGACATCGAAGCGGGCGACTTCGCCAACGGCCCGGCCGGGCATCTCTCGGGCGCATCCATCCGCCTCGCGCTCACCGGCGCAGCCGACAACAAGGGCCGTATCGAGACCACCGGGGACCTCGCTCTCACGACCACGACCCTCACTAACAGTGGTGTAATCGTGAGTGGCGGTGCTTTGGCGCTCCAGATCTCCGGTTCGTACATCAATAACGGTAGTCTCCTCGGCCGCACATACACCCTAAATGTTGGAGGTGACCTCACTAACAACGGCCAGATCGGCGCCCTCAATGCGTTGACGGTTGCAGTCGGTGGCCGCATCGACAACGCTGGTAGTCTGATCGCCCGGGACGGCGACCTCAACCTCACCGCCGGCGGCATCGTCGCCTCCAGCGGCAACATCATCGCCGGCGGCCGGCTCGCGCTGACCGCCGGCGGCTACGAGGCCACCGCGGGCGCGGCCAAGACGGGCGGCACCGAAGTGGTGGTGCGCCTCGGCTCCGGCCACCTGTCCAACCTCGGCCAACTCGTGGCCGCCAACGGCCTCGATGTCGAGGCGGGCGACTTCGCCAACGGCCCGGCCGGGCACCTCTCGGGCGCATCCATCCGCCTCGCGCTCACCGGCGCAGCCGACAACGGGGGCCGTATCGAGACAACCGGAGACCTCACCCTCTCGGCCGCAAGCCTCACGAATACTAATGCCATCCTGGGCAACGGCCTGGGTAGCGTTCAGATCGCCGGTCTCCTCAGCAATAAGGGAAGCTTAAAATTCGGCGGAAACGCGACGATCAGTGCTGAAAATTATGACAGCGATAATGCTGGCGTACTAAGCGCCCGTAACCTCAAGTTAAACGTCAAAAAAGATCTGGGCAATTCCGGCGAAATCTCAGCTGCCGGCTTGGTCGAGGTCCATGCTCAGAATCTGAAGAATCGCGGCGACGGCAGCATCACCGGAGAGGCCGTGAACCTCGTCATATCAGATAAGGCGTACAATGCCGGAACTCTGATGGCGAAAGGCCTCCTCGGACTCAGCACCGGCGGCGATCTCGAAAACGACGGTACGCTCAAAGCGACAGACATCGCCCTTCAAATTGGACAGTCGCTCGCCAATGGTAAGGAGATCGAGGCGAGCGGAACATTGATCGCTTCGTCAAATACTTTCGTTAATAAAGCCGGGGCTAGCATCCGCGCCAATCAAATGGGCATCAACGTTGCGGGCGATGCTGGGAACGCCGGTACGATCCAAGCTGACACTTTGGTCTTCCAGGCTGCGAACCTGTCGAACGCAGGCTCCGCGGATCAGATCGCCGTGCTGGAAGCGCGAAACCTGACGATTAATGTGGCTGGTGCACTCGGCAACGAGCCCAACTCGCTGATCAGAGGCATCGAACTCGCCGCAATCAGCGCCAGGCAGGCCAAACTGGATCTGTTCGGCGTCAATGGCATCGCCCAGGGCCGGTTCGAATACGGACGTGATCTCGCCGTCTCGCTCGGCGACCGAGGCTTCACCGTCGCCGCCGGCCAGCGATTCGATATCAAAGGCCGCCTCTACCTCGCGTTCTCCGGCGACATCACGATCAACGGCGCGCTCACGTCTGCCGGCGATATGACCCTTATTTCGGCCGGCAATCTCACCAACACCGCCGGCGTCATTAACGCAGGGGGTTCACTCGGCATCAAGATTGGTGGGACCCTGCTCAACACAAGAACACCGCAGGCAATTGATGATCTTGGCCCTGTCGTTCTTGATGTAAAAATTCAAGAAAAAAACGTCGTCAAAGAGCGTATTCTTTACCGAGAAACTTCGTATCCCGCCTATATTATGGCCAGCGGCGATCTGTCTATCGAGGCGGGTGCGATCAGAAATGTTGCGTCGGTCATCCAGGCTGGAGGCACCCTATACGCCAAAGCGGGATCAATCGAAAATCTGAACCGCGAATCAGGGGTGCATTTCAGGTATTTCCTCGCGAAAGTAGGCTCTGGCGAGCTTCCAGGAGGGGGCTGGGAACAAGATACTTATAAAAATAATAAAGCGGTGTTCACGGGCCAAAACGTCGTCCTGTCGGCTGGAAGCCTGACCAACACAGGCCTGATCACCGGCGATACTATCGCGATCCAAGCGAACACGATCGTCAACCGCTCAAGCAGTACGATCATAACGACGCCGACGGGGCCGCCGAGCGGCACCATCGAACTCACGGATTATGCAACAGGCAGCGGGCTCTCGGGCCACAATTTCGACAGCGGTGCACAAAGCGGTTCGGTCGCAGGCGACGAGGTCGGCCCGGCGGGCGTTGACGCGGGCCGACTCGATCAGGGCGCTGGTTTCACGTCCGGCGCGAGCAGCAGTCGGCTTGGGCGCAAGATCTACGGCTATGGCGTCGCCGCAGGGCGTATGGACCGGGGCCCCGGATTCACGCCCGGCGCGGCCGGCGGCCGGTTCGGGCGCGCTCTTAACGGGTATGGCTCCGGCTTCGCCGCAGGGCCGCTCGACCAGGGCGCCGGGTTCACACCCGGGGCGATGGGCGGTCGGCTCGGGCGCAACATCTACGGCTATGGGGTCGCCGCAGGGCCGCTCGACCAGGGTGCCGGGTTCGCACCCGGGGCGATCGGCGGCGCGTTGGGCGGCTATGGCATCGGCGGGGGCCGCGCCATGGGCGGACGCCTGAGCTACGGCCCGTACGGACTGGAGGACAACAGCTTCGCAGGCGCCGACGTCGGAAATGCCAGCCTGCGCGGCGGCCGCGTGGACGCCAACCTCGCGGGCTTCGACGCGCCGTCTCCCACCCAGGTCGGCGGCACCACCTACCGGTATGCCAGCCCGTTCGCCGGCGGGAGCGAGGCCAGCGGCCCGGCGACGATCCTTGCGCGGGCGGGCGGGAGCGCGCTTCCGCCGGGCGTGTCGGTGTTCGCGGACCAAACCATGGAGCAGCGGCTGATCGGCCAGGCGCTGCTGGACCAGACCGGCAGCCCCATCCTCGACCAGCGCTACCGCAACCCCCGCGCCCAGCAGGAGGCGCTGTACCAGGGCTCCGTCGAGTTCCTCCAGGCCAACCCCGACATCCACCTCGGCGACAGCCTGTCGGCCCAACAGAAGGCCAGCCTCACCCGTCCGATGCTCTGGTACGAGCAGCGCACCATCGACGGACAGCCGACGCTCGCCCCCCAGTTGATCCTGCCCCCGGGCCGGCTCGCCGATTGGACCCAGCAAGCCGGCGGCGTCATCCAGGGCAACAGCGTCTTCCTCTCGGGCGACCAGATCACCAACACCGGCTCGCTGCTCGCCTCCGGCACGATGATCATCGACGCCGGCACCTTCCTCAACGAGCGCCGCGTCGGGCTCGGCAGCGGCCTGTTCGCCCAGAACGTCCTGCAGCCCGGCGGCGTGGTCAGCGCCGGCACCCTGGGGATCTTCACCCGCGGCGACCTGATCGACCGCGGCGGCGCGCTCCTGGCCCGCGACGGCCTCACCCTCAGCGCCGGCGGCAACATCCTGATTGCCGCGCAAGCCGTGACCAACACCAGCCTGGTGGGCAACCGCAACGCCTGGATCGCCACCGCCAGCACGATCAACCACGGCGCCCTGGTGGCGGCCGGGGGCGACCTCACCGTGCTGGCCGGCGGCGCGCTCTCGGTGCTCGGCTCCACCCTCACGGCCGGTGGCGCGGGGCTGCTGGCCGCGGGCGGGCCGATCACCATCGCGTCGGCGCTCGACACGACTGCGACCACGGCGTTCTCACGCCATGACGGGCTGTTCTCGTCCTCGCGCACCCTGATCAGCCAGACCGGCCAGATCAACGTGCCATCCCTGGTGGCGGCCGGAGGCGACCTCGCCGTCGTCTCGGGCAGCGACATCACCGTGAAGGCCAGCCACCTCGTGGCCGGGGGCAACCTCGACATGCGCGCGGCCGGCTCGATCTCGGTGCTGGCCGGGGAGGATCTGAGCCAGACGATCCTGGCCCGGCGCAGCGCGGGCCTGGGCCTGTTCGGCGGCGACGGCGGGCTCGACGTCTACCAGACACGGCGCACCACCGGATCGGTCACCCAGGCCACCAACGCACCCTCCACCCTGGTGGCCGGCGGCGACGCCAGGGTGATCGCCGGGCTCGACGTGAACATCGTCGGCTCGGCCATCGTGGCCGGGCGCGACCTCGCGATCACGGCCGGGCGGGACGTCACCGTCAGCCCCGGCACGGACAGCCGGACGGTCACGACCGACCGGCGCCGGAGCGGGTTCGGCATCCAGGCCTCGCTGAACGGCGATACCGTGTCGGTCGGCGTGGGCCTGCGCACGGCCACCGACCGCAGCCTGCAGGCCGACAACGACAACGTGCCCGCGGTGCTGCGGGCCGGGCGCGACCTGACCGTCGTGGCCGGGCGCGACATCACCCTGGCGGCGACCGACGCCTCGGCCGAGCGCGACCTGCGCCTGCAGGCCGGCCGCAACGTCAACCTGCTGGCCGCCCTCGACCACGCGATCGCGGCGTCGCAGCACGACCGGTTCTTCGCCGGGATCAGCGGCAACCTGTCCTCGCCGCTGATCGGGGCGGGCAACACCCTCGCCCAGGCCGCCGACGGCCTGGGCGGCCGCATCGGCTCCGAGAGCATCGCCCCGACCGCGCTGGCCGCCTACCGGACCGTCCAGGCGCTCGGCAAGGCGGAGGACGCCTACAACGCCTGGCAGAAGAAGGGCGGCGATCTCAGGGACATGCCCGCCGATCTCGGCTCCGTCTCGATCACGGCCGGGTTCGAGCACAGCTCCAGCCGGATGCTGCAGGACAGCGCGACCCCGGTGGGCACGTCGCTGCGCGGCGGCGGCTCGACCACGATCGAGGCCGAGCAGGGCAGCCTCCACGCGGTCGGAACCCGGATCGCGGCCGGCGTCGACGCCCGGGGCCGGCCGACGGGCGAGCCCGGCAACGTCAGCCTCACGGCCGGGCAGGACATCCTGCTGGAGAGCGCCCAGGCTGCCATCGACCGGATCTTCGGGTCCCGCTCCACGCGGGCGGCGGCCGGGTTCGATCCGGTTAAGGGCGGCCCGGCGGGCTCGGCCGGCTACGCCAGCGACACCGGCCAGAGCCACGAGGTCCGGCAGGTCGACAGCCAGGTCTCGGGCACCGGCACGGTCAGCCTGACCTCGGGCGGGGACACGAGCCTGCGCGGGGCCACGGTCACGGGCGGGCAGATCGTGGCCTCGGTCGGCGGCGACCTGACGATCGAGAGCCGGTTCGACACGGCGCGCTACCGGGAGAGCATCCTCCAGGCGCAGGCGCGTTTCGGCGGCGGCAGCGTCTCGGGCGGGGCGAGCCGCGGCAGCGTGCGCGGTGATTCACGCAACGTGTCCGAGCAGAGCGGCCTGCTCGCGGGGGCGGGCGGCTACCAGCTGACGGTCGGCGGCGGGGTGAACCTGATCGGCGGGGTGATCGGCGCGACGGCGGATCCGTCGCAGAACCGGCTGTCGGCCGATCACCTGACCTTCTCGGACCTGCTCGGCAGCACCCGGGCGATGAGTTCGAGCATGGGGTTCAGCCTGGGCGCGGGCGGGCTGCCGCTGCCGCAGGTCGGCATGCCGGTACGGCAATCGAGCTCGGGCGTGGCGCGGGCGACGCTGTCACCGGGCACACTGGAGCTGCGCAACCAGGGTCAGGACCTCTCGGGCCTGAACCGGGACGCGAGCGCGGCCAACCGCGAGGCCCGGCCGTTCGACATCGAGCGGCTGCAGGCACGCCAGCGCAGCGTGGCGGCTTTGTCCGAGCTGATGAACATCGGCGTGGGCGCGCTGTCGAAGAGCCTCGGGCTGGAGGAGGGCTCGGCGGAGAAGACGGTGCTGCACGCGGCGGTGGGGGCGCTGACGGCACAACTGGCCGGCGGGAACGTGGCCAGCGGGGCGCTGGCGGGCGGGGCGAGCGAGGTGGCCAACGGGGTGCTCCAGCAGGTTCTGCGGGCGAACCCGAACCTGACGGATGCACAGCAGGCGGCGATCACGCAGTGGGTCGGGACGCTGGTCGGGGGCCTCGCCAGCGGGCGGCTCGGAGCAGCCCTAGGGTATGACAACGTCACACACAATTACCTGAACCATAAGCAGCGCCAGGATCTGGCCACGGACCTGAAGGCGTGCGACGCGGCGGCCGATGTGGCGGCCTGCAAAAGCGAGGTCTCCAAGAAATACGAGGCTATCGACTTCGACCAGGAGCGCGCTCTCGACGCATGCCGAACGATCGCCTGCGTGAACGGCCTGATCGACCGAGAGGATCTCAACAAAAACGACTTGTACGGCGAGATCCTGGCGCTTCAGTCACTGGGCCTGGACGACTACGCGCAGCGGCTAATTGCCAATCAGGTGCCGGTGGGCGGTTCCTCGGTTTTGAGCCAGCGCGTGGATGGTGTGCTGGCGGGGGCGGCCAATTGTGAAGCCAACGGCCAGGCTTCGGGCTGTTTCGTCACCGGACAGGCGGCGCAGATGGGCGCCGAGCTTGCGAATACAATCGTGACGACGGTGCTCGGCACGCGGTTTGCGGGAGATGCCGCTAGTCCGTTGGATAAAGAAGGATCTACCAAGCCTTCTGCGGGCGATACCGAGCGGGCGCCGACGGAAGTCGGAGGCAGATCTGGCAGCGCTCTCCCATCCATCTACACGGAAATGAGGCCACTCGATGCCGAGTTTCCGCTATTGAAGGGTATAAATCCAGGATACACCGAGGGTGAGGCCGGCACGAGCACGAACTGTGTTTCATGCGTAAATGCTTTCATGGACCGAATGGCTGCTGCTTCGACCGATGGAAAGGCAGGTGATTTAAATGCGACCGCAGAGCCGGGGGGTACTCGATATGAGAAAGATATCAAAGTTTGGGGAACAAGGGGTCCTTTGACTGTCGAAGCTGCCATTCAAGATATCGTATCTCAGGGTAACGGTGCATATGGCGCAGTTGTAATTCTTCAACCTGGAACCCGGCACATCATAGGTTTCCTTAATTTAGAAGGCCGGGCAGTATTTATAGATCCTCAATCAGGCAGCATTGTAAAACTATCTCCGAATTTTCAAGTGAGAGTTGGAGATTCAAAATATAGAGAATAAAATTACGCTTACTCCAAATCGTCTATCTCAATCTGGATTAGTGCTAAAATGAATACCGAGCAGCTGTCTAAAGAAGAAGCTAGAATTATCGCCGAAAATCATGCTAGGGATAATTTGAAGCACTTAATAAATTTACACACAGGCGAATTATTTGAAGATTTCGTAATAGAAAGAAAGACATTCTGGCTATTTTTCCGCAACAGGAAAATCATCTTGTCGCCGCCTCCGAACCAAGGTTTTTCTGATGATATGGCATATGCTGTTGGTAAGCGCGGCCTGTTTATGCTCGTGGCCGACAATCTTGATGATTCGGAAAAACTAGCAGAACAAGTTGATGGTCTTGAAGGTTATTTTGAAAGGAGGGGACAATAAAAACTTATGCGCCACGGACATCATCACAATTTGAGCTATGCCCAATGAGATCCGAAGAAAATAATTATGAAAAAAGAGACGAGTTAATTGAACTTATAGGGCGCCTTATTGCTGTTCCTCCAACCGAAGAAGAGGACCGTTCGATAGCTAGTGCAGTGACGCGGACGAAGGATTCACGGGCGGGATGAGGTGTGCGAGTCTGGCCGATGGCTCAGACTGTGTGCGTGCTTCCCGATGCAGCCGATGTGACCCGGCTCGCTGCAATCGCGCAGGATCGATCGCGCCCACTCAAACACATCCAGCGCGCCCGCATCGTCCTGCTCTCGGCCGAGCGCCTGAGCGTCCAGGACGTCGCCCGGCGGGCGGGCGTCAGCCGCCCGGCCGTGTGGCGCTGGCAGCAGCGCTACGCCGAGGCGGGCGTCGAAGGTCTGCTGCGCGACAAGACACGTCCACCCGGCACGCCGCCCCATTCGACCGAGACGGTCGCCGAGGTCCTGGCGCTGACCTGCTCGGAGCCGCCGGGCGAGGTCACGCACTGGACTGGTCGTGCCGTAGCTCGTGCTGTCGGGATCTCGTTACGGGCCGTGCAGCGGATCTGGGACGCTCACCGTCTTCAGCCGCATCGTCTGCGCACGTTCAAGCGCTCGCGCGATCCCGCCTTCGCCGCCAAGGTCGAGGATGTCGTTGGCCTCTACATGGATCCGCCGGCCCATGCGGTGGTGCTGTCCATCGACGAGAAGAGCCAGATTCAGGCGCTGGAGCGAACCCGCCCCGACCGGCCACTCGCCCCCGGCCATCCCGCCGCCCAGACCCACGACTATACCCGTCACGACACGACGACGCTGTTTGCTGCCCTCGATGTCCTGGCGGGTACAGTGCTCGGCCGCAGCATGCAGCGCCATCGGAACGGTGAGTTCATCCGGTTCCTCAACGCCGTCGAGGCCGCCGTCCCGCCCGGCAAGGCGATCCACGCGATCCTCGACAACGTCGCCACCCACAAACATCCGAAGGTGCGCGCCTGGCTCGCCCGGCATCCGCGCTGGACGTTCCACTTCACCCCGACCTCGGCCTCGTGGCTCAACGCGGTCGAGGGCTTCTTCTCAGCGCTCACCCGTCGTCGGCTGCGGCGAGGCTCCTTCACCGGCGTCGTCGACCTGCAGGCGGCCATCAAACGCTACATCGCCGAACACAACCGGCGCGCCAAACCCTTCGTTTGGACCAAGCCCGCCACCGACATCATCGCAGCCGTCAGCCGATCCCCTGAACCATCCGTCTGAGTCAGTGCACTGGCAGCCACAGGTTGGCGTCCCAGGCCTCCTGGGTCACCGCGAAGGCCGCATCAGTGCAGGCGAACTTCTCGACGCCCGCGGCGAAGGCCGTCTTGCCCAAGATGGCCTTAGCTTTCGGATCGTCCCCGAGCGACCGCCCCAGTTCCCGGGCCAACTCGCGCGCCCAACGGAGGGCGATCCCGATCCGGTTCTTGCTCCACGCCGCGCCGGTCCATTCGAACCAAGCCCTGTGGTCGTGGCAGAAGCGGAGGCTATCGCCGTAGAGCTCCACGAAGCGGATCGTGGCCGAGTCCTCGGTCACCAGTTCGTCGAACGGCAGTGTGCTCCGCTGCCGGCGGGGCTTCACCTTCGCCTTGTCCCAGCAGCGCTTGGCCTCCTCGGGCAGCCGGTCCGCGTACTTCTCACCGATGCCGGCCGGGTGGCGCGCCAGCAAGTCGACGATCTCGGCCACCTCCCAACCGTAGTCCTTGAGCCAGCCGACAACATGATGGAACTCCTTGGAGCGGTCTCCGGGCGTCCCGCACTCGATCAGCTGCACCAGTTCGGGCGGCAGATCCCGCCGCGGTGTCTCACGCGTCGCTGACGGCTGCACATCCTCGGCCGACGTGTCGGCGCGGCTGCCGGAGCCCGCCAAGTCGAGCAGCTCCACCGTGGCGTCGATCTCGGCATCCAGCTCGCCCAGATAGTCGGGCGAACCCGGCAGATGGTCGCCGGTCACCACTACGTACCGCTCGCAGCTCCGGTAGGTCTCAATCCGGCCGCCGCCCGAGCCGAGCACCGCCTGGTCGCGGTGGACCTTGGGGCCCGTCGCGCGTCCGATGATGCGCAGACCTGTGCCCGACGTGGTGACCTCGGCGTAGCTGCCGGACCGGTTGACCTGTGCCTGGGCCCAATCCGCGCTCTCGCCCGTCCCCGGATTCCGGCAATCGTCCAAGTCGAACATGCCGAAGGTCGAACCGGCGAGCATGAAGCCAACGCCGTGCGCCTTGCCTGCCTCGTAGGCGGCGACCGCAACCTCGAAGATGCACCACGTGTTCGGTCGGTTGCTGGCCGCCTTGGCCTGCGGGGCGTCGGCTTTGTACGGCACCTTGGTGTGCTTGCCGGACTTCGGATGCGGTTCCCAGCGCCAGACGACCCAGCGGGGCTAGGCCCGCATTGGGTCCAGGGCGGCCGGCAGCGGCGGGAACTTGGTCCCCGGCACCGGCAGCGGCGGAATCGTCCGCGGGGCGCTCACCGTGAGCACCCCATCTGGATGTGGCGCTTCAGGGCGGCCATCGCCTGGCGCAGGCCGTCGCGGCAAGCCTGCATGTTCGGGTCGCCGGGATCGTTCGACAGGAAGCGGAGCACCGCTTCGAGCTGGCAGAGGATGGTCGGCATCAGACGCCTCCTCGCAGGAAGGCCCGGGCCGCGGTGCGGCCGGCAAGCACGCTGACGACCATGCCCTGGCTGTCCAGCACCGCCGTCAGGGCGCTTGCCAGGACCGGGCGGACGGCCCTATCTCTACGCTCGGTTTTTTTGCGGGAGCCGATCTTCTCAGCGCCGTTGCGGGCCTTTACCCCCGCGACGGCGTTTTCATTCGTGTGAACGCTGGTCGGGTTGGGCGGCCGATCCGAAATGCCTTGAGAATCAATGGGGCGGATTTCGCCCAAACCTTCAGGTAAGTGCCTGTTCTGGATTGAGTTTTCGCGCTTCCCCTGGGAGCGCCACCGGCGCAATTTTCAGCAAGTTTTGACAGCGATCGACCGGTAGTTGGTGCTGTACCCGTGTCCGCGCGGTCGGACTACGCCGCAAATGCGCGTCGCGCGCGACGGTGCTCTCTGTATTTCAGACACTTAGTATCCTGCCGGGGGACGCTGCTGCGCGGCGTGACCGTGATGCTCACGTGCCGTCCGCCGCTTCCCTGTCTCGGATCACGCGGATCGGACGGAGGGATCGCGCGGCGACTTCGGTTTCCACCCAGAGGCGCGCCGCATCGGCATGCGCGTGGTCGGTGAAAGCCGCCGGCCTCGGCGGCCATTCCGAGCCCGACTGAACGACGTAGCCGCGGGCGCCGGTCGAACACGGTCCAACATAGCCGAACACCTTGCCGAACGCGTCCACGAGGTCGGTGCAGTGGACCGGGCCCGCGACCCAGCGGAGATCAGGCATCGCCGCCCCCTCGGTCGAATCGCATCGGCGCGATCATAGGCATGCTGCAGGTTCCCTCGATCGGTATGATCACCGCCACGGCACCAGATCGGCGGAATATGGCTTTTCGGGTGGAGCCCTGGCGGTGTGTAATCACCCTCTGACCGGTCACACGCGGGATCTGGTATGGGGCTCGAGGTCGATCGGAGTGAGGTCCGTGAACAGCATCGACATCCGGCGCTCGCCCCTGCGCATCGTTGGATTGCTCGTGGTCAGCTGCGGCTTCGTCGCCGTCGGCATCGGGATGCTCTATGCCCATCCCGGCACCGGGCGGCGCGGCGTGGCACCCGGTAGCTTCGCCGAACTCGTCGCGTACGGAAGCATCGCCCTCTTCGGTCTTTGCGCGGTCCTGCTCCTCCCGAAATTGTTTCAGCGTGGCCCGGTGGTGTCCGTCGGGCCGCGCGGGATCTTCGATCGCAGGCTGTCGACGGATTGGATCCCGTGGGAGGCGATCCGCGCGATCACGCCCGTGCAGATCCAGCGGCAGTCCATGCTGGTCCTTGAGGTGGATCCGAACGCCGACGCGGCGTTGCCGTGGACCACCTGGGCACGCCGTATGGCGCGCGTGAACCGGGCGTTCGGGCCGTACGGCTACTGGATGGCCGCCGCCGATCTGCGCGGCGGCTTCCCGGCATTGGCCGAGGCCGTCACGCGGGGCCGAACCTGCGCTGAATCTCCTGGAGCGTCGGCACCATCGCCGGCCCGTAGAGATCCTTGAGCGGCTCGTAGCTGGTTATGAACTGCGCGGCCTCCGCGGGGCTCAGCGCGTCGTCCACGAGCTTGCTCTGCAGGATCGCCGCGAGCGACGCCCCCTCGGCCGGGGCTTCGATCAGGAACCGCTCGGCAATCTCGCCGACGATGAAGTCCGGCCGATAGCGCTCGATCATCTCGTAGTCGAAGGCTACGGAATGCACGAACGTCACGTCCCGGACGTACAGCGCGATGCCGTAACAGAGATACAGGTTCGCGAACGAGTCGCCGAAGATCAGCAAGCGATGGGCGGCGCCCTGTGGATTGACGATCCGCGTCACGCATCCCCGGTTTTGCACGCCGTTGGTCGTGACTTCCAGGCTCGGGCCGTTCGCGATGACGCGTTCGCTCAGGGTCGGATGGTCCTCGCCCGGTTCGAACAGGTCGAAGCTCACAACGGGTCTCGTCGACCAGGTCGGCTCGAAGGCGTCCGCATCCAGACCCAAGGTCCGAACGATCTCGCGCGACGCTTCATAGCCGCCATACGCCGTCGTGTGGCTATCGCCCTGGTGATAGAGGTCACCGGCATTCTGCTGCTTGACGTGGTCGTAAAAGATGTAATGCGCCCATCCGACATTGGCGAGAAACGTCGCAAATCTCTCGGGCGTTACATGGAGATTGTCGGGCAGATATCTCTGATAGAGGCAGGTCTTCTCCGGCATGATGAACGTCTTGGTCTGCGCACCGTAGCGTGCCGTTCTTGACCGCAGGACGTTCGACCATTGGTGGGTGACGCTGCCCGAAGCGCGGATCAGGCCCACCATCTGCGACAGGGAGAAATTGTTACCGTCGCCCAGAAAGCGCCACCCCGCGTTGCCGATCAGGACGCGTGGAAAGTTGGGAGGCGGTGGATCGAGCGAAGGCATCGCGTTCACTTACTCAGGGTCCACCAAGCTTACCACCGTCATCGGCGGCCCGCCTAAGCTTCGGCCTGTGCCTGTGCCCAGACGGCATGCCCCCAATGCCAATATGTTTCGCCGATCAGGTCGTGGTCCATCTCATTCAAAGTCCGAATATCCATACAGCTGAGGATTTCGAAGGTTAAAAAAATCGAACCGACAGAAAATTTCTCGATAATACACCCAATAACTATGCATCAGGGCGCGATTTTGCCGGAACATGAATCATAAAGACCCTTAACCGGACGGAAAAATGCCATAAACGCAGCATAAATCAATTTCACATCAAGTTTTAATCTTTGGCCTTAGCGGTTTGATCAGAAGCGGAGCGTAAAGGAGCGACCACGTCAGCGTGGTCAGGCCATTCGGTCCGCATCGGGTAGTAGAGGAGTGCCGAGGTAGTGTACGTCGTCATGGATGAGCGGTCGATGGTGACCGACGGTTACGTTGCGAGCTTCAGCAGAGAAGGCGTATCCGCGGTCGGACTACTGGCATCCGATTTCAAGGGCTGGCTGCAGACGGCTCGGGAACCGGATCTGGACGCCGTCCAGGGCTTCCTCCTCGGTGATTGCGCGCAGCGATCCAGCCTCCCCGACCTCATCCACAAACGGTCCCGGGCGCCGATCATCGCCATGATCGAGACGCGCAGCCTGACCGAGACCCTGGACCTGTTCACGGCCGGCATCGACGACGTCGTCCGCAAGCCGGTCCACGTGCGCGAGATCATGGCCCGGACTGAATCGGTCTGGCGGCGCTCGCAGCGCTCACAGCATACGACGGCCAAGGAAGCGGCGGATCGGACCGAGCGGCTGAGAGTGTATTTCGACGGCCGCGACCCCGATATCGACGGGGAGAAGATCGCCCTGCCGCGACGCGAGCGGCAGATCCTCGAACTCCTGATCCGCAATCGCGGCCGCAGGCTGACGAAGGAACAGGTCTTCAACGCCGTCTACGGTGCCTTCACCAGCGACGTCGACGAGAGCGTCGTGGAGAGCCACATCAGCAAGCTTCGCAAGAAGCTCCGTGAGAAGCTGAGCTTCGATCCGATCGAGGTGCGGCGCTACCTCGGATACGCGTTCGTGAGCTGATCGGACGCGACCGGATCCCCGGGGGACGGCAGATCCCTCGCCCGGCCATCCCCCGCTATCGAAGGAGAGCGGGAGCCGAAGCCACGGGATGTCTGAGGCACACCGCGCACGGACACCGGTCCGCGTTTTACGGTGCCTGCACCATGTGGGTCCGTGGCGTCGTCCGATCACGCGATCCATGCGGGAGCGCCGATCTTCCCTGCGCTCCGCGGCGAAACCGCTCGCGCGCTCCAGCGCGCCCTACTCGATCAAAGCATCGGCCTTCGCCAGGAGCGAGGGCGTGATCGTCAAGCCCAGGGCCGCCGCGGTCTTGAGGTTGATGACGGTCAGAAAGCGTTCGCTCGCCTGCACGGGCAGGTCGCCGACCGCGGCCCCTCTCAGGATCCGGTCGATATAGCCGGCCGCCTGCTGGACGTCCCGGGCCACGCTGGTGGTGTAGGCGGCGAGGCCGCCGAGCTGGACCTGTGCCGCATAGGCATAGACTGCGGGCAGCCGGAGCTTGGCGGTCAGATCGATGATCTGGCGGCTGTAGACGCCCGTGATCGCATCCGGCAGCACGATCAGGCCGGCTTTGGGCTCCGCGGCCAAGGTGGTGATCGCCTGCTCGATCTCGGCGGCGTCGTGCACGCCGCTGGCCTCGGCCCGGATACCGAGACCTGGGCCGGTCCGCGCGAGTTCGGCGGCGTAACCGGCGAAGCGCGTCGGATAATCCGGGTTGATGATGGCGCGCGCCCGCGTCACGCTCGGGCTGAGTTCCTTCAAGAGCTGCAGCCACTTGCCGACGAACGTGTAGTCGAAGTTGCTGAACCCGGTGAGGTTGCCGCCCGGCCGCGCCAGGCTGGTCACGAAACCGCCGCCGACCGGATCCTGCACCTGAATGAACACCACCGGGGTCGTCGTGGTGGCCTGCTTGACGGCGGTCGTGCCGACGACGCCCTGCGAGAAGATCAGGTCCGGTTTCGCCGCCAGCAGCTCGCTGGCTTGGCGGCGCATCTTCTCGGCATCGCCGTCGCCCAGCCGCAGGTCGACCGTCAGGTTCTGGCCCCAAGTCCAGCCGAGCCGCCCCAGGCTGTCCTTGAGCGTGTCGACGATGATCGGCACGTCGGGATGGCTCTCTCCGTAGACCAGGAGGATGCCGAGCCGGCGCCGCGCCGGGGTCTGCGCATGTCCGGTTGCCGGCCAAGCGGCCGCGCCGCCGAGGCTCGCGAGGACGTCGCGGCGTCTCATCCGGCTGCCCTCGCTGCGCGGGGGCATGGGCGGTCGTGCTGTCGGCTGGTCGAAGGACGGGGCATCCTGCAGGGCGCTCGACGGATGGGGCAGGGGGCCTCGAGTGTCCGCCATCGCGGCCGGCGGGTCGAGGATGCGATCGTGCTCAGCGCACCTCAATGCGCGTTCCGGAGGCTCCGTTGAGCAGCCGCTTGAGATGGAAGGCCGACAACGCATCGTCGGGCCGCAATCCGACCAGCGCCGCGAAGGCCGGCATGGCCCCGGCCTCGCCAGCCTCCAGCTTGGCGAAGGCGTCGAGGTAGCGGCTCAGCGTCTCGCCGTCATATTCCTCCTCGGTCAAAGGCTCGAAGGCGCGCAGCGCGCCCTGCTTCCCGCGCAGGAGGAGGTCGCCGACAGGCCGGCCGCGAAACTGCTCCGCCCGGATCACCACGCTCTGGCTGACGCAGATCCGGGTTCCGAAGGCCTTGTTGGCATTCTCCAGGCGGGCGGAGGTGTTGATGGTGTCGCCGTAGGCCGTGTAGTCGAAATAGCGGCCGCCGCCGAAATTCCCGACGATGGCCGGCCCGGCATGGACGCCGATCCGCGTCGCGCCGATCTCGATCCCCCGATCCCGCCAGCGGGCCCGGAACGCCTCCGAGGCCGTATCGAGGGATAGCGCGCAGGCGACCGCCCGGGCCGCGTGGTCCGGCTGGTCGCCCGGTGCCCCGAACAGGACGTGGAGCGCGTCGCCGACGATCTTGGCGACGGTGCCCTCATGGGCGAAGACGAGGTCGGTCATCTCGGCGAAGTAGCCGTTCAGGATCTCGGCGAGCTGCGCCGGGTCCAGGCTCTCCACGAGCCCGGTGAAGCCGGCGATGTCGGTGAACAGCGAGGCCACCTCGCGCCGAACGCCGCCGAGCTCCAGACCCGACGCGTCCCCCGCCAGGCGCTCGGCGAGATTGGGCGAGAAGTACCGCGCCAGCGAAGCGTGCGCGCGCTCGGCCATCATCTGCCGTCGGCGCCCCTCGCGCAGGCTCCCGACGTGCCGCAGCGTCCGCTCGATCGTCGTCTCGAGATCGGTGAAGTCGATCGGCTTGGTGAGGAAGTCGAAAGCCCCGCGATTCATGGCGGTGCGGATATTGGCCATGTCGCCATAGGCCGAGACGATGATGGTCGAGAGCTTGTCGTCGGATTCCTGCAGCTTGGCGAGCAGCGTCAGCCCGTCCATGCCGGGCATGTTGATGTCCGACACGACCAGGTCGACGTCGCGGTTTGCGCCGAGCAGCTCCAGGGCCTCGTGCCCGTCATGCGCGAACAAGAAGGTGACCTGGCCGCCGCGGATCTGGCGCCGGAATTTCTGGGTGATCAGCGCCTCGAGATCCGGCTCGTCGTCGACGACCAGGATCTTGGCGGGCGGCAGGTCTGAGGTCATGCCGGCCCCGCGACGGAGGCGAGGCGGCTCTCAATCTCGGTCCGCAGCAGGTCGAAATCGATCGGCTTGGTGATCAAGTCCACGGCGCCGCCGGCCAGGACCTTCTGGCGGGTCTCGGCATCGCCGTAGGCCGTGATCATGATCACCGGGACATCGGGGCGCGCTTCGCGCACGAGCGGCAGGAGTTCGAGCCCGGTCATGCCCGGCATGTTGATGTCCGAGAACATGAGGATGAGGCTCGCACCGTCCGAAGCTTTGACGCAGGCCAGCGCCTCGGGGGCCGAATGCGCGAATTCCATCGCGAACCGACCGGCGCGGAGCTCGCGGCGGAATTGCTGCCGGAACAGGTCGGTGACGTCGGGCTCATCGTCCACGACGAGGATGAGGACGTTCATGGCTCGCTCTTGGCTGGGGCGACGATGGGGTGCGCCTGGGTCGCGCCATCGCGGGGCAGCGTGATCGTGAATTCGGTGAAGTGCCCGGGCTCGGTGGCGACATCGATCGACCCGCCATGCTGCTTCACCAAGATGTCGTGGCTGAGCGACAGGCCGAGGCCCGTGCCCTCGCCGGCCGGCTTGGTGGTGAAGAACGGGTCGAACATCTTGGCCTTCACGCTGTCCGGGATCCCGGTGCCGTTGTCCCGGACCCGGATCTCGACCCTGTCGCCGAGATCGCGGGTGGTCACCGACAGGGTCGGCTCATAGCCCGGCTCGGCTCCGGCCGCCTTGCGCTTCTCGGTGGCGTAGAACCCGTTCGACATCAGGTTCAGGAGGACGCGGGTCAACTCCTGCGGGTAGACATCGGCAGAGCCGGCCGCCGGATCGTAATCGCGCAGGAGGGTGATGTTGAAGCTCGGCTGCGCCGCCCGGGCACCGTGATAGGCGAGGTTCAGGCTCTCCTCGACCAGGGCGTTGATCTCGACGGGGCGGTGCTCGCCGGATCCGGAGCGGGAATGCAGCAGCATGTTCTTGATGATCGAGTCGGCGCGCTTGCCGTGCTGCACGACCTTGCCGAGGTTGCCCTTGAGCAGATCGGCGATCTCGTCGACCTCCGCGCGGGTCTTCGCGTCCAGGTTTGCAGGTTGCAACACCTCCTGAAGCTCGTCGACCAGCTCGGACGATAGCGACGCGAAGTTGTTCACGAAGTTCAGCGGGTTCTTGATCTCGTGCGCGATGCCCGCCGTGAGCTGCCCCAGGGAGGCGAGCTTCTCGGACTGGATCAGCCGGTTCTGGGCCTTGTGGAGATCCTCGAGCGAGGTGTTGAGGTCGCGGGTCCGCTCCTCGACCTTGGCCTCCAGGGTCTCGTAGGATTCCTGGACCCGGCTTGCCATGAGGTTGAAGCGGTCGGCCAAGGTCTCGATCTCGTCGCCGGTGCGGATCACGATGCGCTCCGAGAGATCCCCGGACCCGAAGCGTTCCGCGCCGTCCTCGAGCTGCCGTATCGGCACAACCATGCGGTGGGCCAGGAAGGTCCCGGCCACCGTCGCGAGCATCACCCCGAGCCCCATCAGCGACAGGGTCTGAACGACCGAGGCATAGAGCGGCGCCATGGCCTCGCCCAGCGGCAGCTGGACGAAGACGATCCAGTCGACGCGCGGGATGGTGGCATGGGCCGCCAGCACCGAACCGCCGTCCAACGCGGTGGCGATCTCGTAATCCGCCGCGTCCGCGTTCCCCGCGGAGCCGCGTGCGGACAAAGCGGCCGCCACTTCCGGCAGGCTCGACAGGTCGGTGTCGCGCAGGACAAGGCTCAGATCCGGGTGGGCGATCAACCGGCCCGTGGCGGTGACCACGAAGGCGTAGCCGCCCGAGCCGTTGTGAATGCTGCTGACGACGTCCCAGATCAGCTTCAGGTTGACCTCGGCCATCGTCACGCCGGGGTCGCGTCCGGCATGGGCCACCGACACGGTCATGTACGGCTCGGAGCCCCGCCGGAAGTAGACCGGGCCGAACCAGACCTTTCCGGCGATCGCCTGGGTGAAGGCCGGCGCCGTCGAGAAATCCTTGCCGCTGCCGACCGCGTCCGGCTCCAGCCGCGAGACCCGCAGCTGCTCCTTGCCGCTCGGATCGAGATAGGCGACCTCCGTGATGGCGGGCGCCTGCCGCAGCAGCCGGATGAAGTCGTAGCGCTGCTGCTCGGGAGAGATCCGGCGCCACTCGGCCCGGGTGGTCCAGCCGATCTGGCTCTCGATCTCGGAGATGAAGGCCTCGACCCGCTCCGCCGCGGCGTGCGCCTTCTCCCGCTGGACCTCGATCGCGTTCCGCTTGGCGTCGCCGTAATTCAGGAACAGGTCGACGGCACCGTTGATCAGCAGGACGAGGGTCACCAGCCCGACGAAGGCGACCGCGAACTTCGCCGCGAGCGGCAGGCGGAAGCGCTCGGCGGCTGTGCTGCCCTGCGACGGAGCCGCATCACGCGCCATCATTCGACGATCTCGTCCGCCTGGGCGAGCAGCGCCGACGAGATCGTCAGCCCCAGAGTGCGCGCGGTCTTGAGGTTCACGATGAAATCGAATTTCGTCGGCGCCTGGACCGGGAGCGTCGCGGGTTTCTCGCCGTGGAGGATGCGATCCACGTAGGACGCCGCGCGGCGCACCGCGTCGGCCGGGTCGGGGCCGTACGACATCAGGCCGCCCCGGTGGGCGAAGCGCCGGATCGCGAAGACCGTCGGGACGCGATGCTGGGCCGTGAGGGCGACGATGCGGTCGCCGTTGGCTTCGCTGAAGGTGCCGGGCGCCACGATCAGCCCGGCATCCCCCCGCCGGCCGAGGCCTGCGACGACCGGGTCGATCGCGTCGGCGGTGGTGACCAACACCACCTCGGTCTCGATGCCGATGGCCGCCCCGGTGGTCGTGAGCGCCTCCGAGTAGAAGGCGCCGCGCCGGACCTCCGTGTTCGGGTTGGACAGCAGCGTGACGTGGCGGATCGTCGGCGCAGCTTCCCGGAGTGCGGCCAGCCATTTCCCCGCCAGCGACGCCTCGTACAGGGTGAAGCCGGTGATGTTTCCGCCGGGCCGCTGCAGGCTGGCGACGTAGCCGGACGTGACCGGATCGGAGGCGCCGACGAAGACGATCGGGATCGTCTTTGTCAGGGCGGACAAGGCGGAGAGCTGCGCGTTCAGGAAGGCGAAGATCACCTGCGGGTTCGACTGCACGATCTCGGCCGCCAGCGCGCGCGTGCGCTCGACATCCGCGCCGCCCCAGCGATCATCGATCTGCAGCGTCGTCCGTCCGTGATCGCGCAGGGCCGACCGGAAGGTGTGCGCGAGCGAGCGGCCCTCGGCGCCTCCGTCCACGAACGGCCAGAGCGCGGCCACGCGCGGCTGCTCCTGCGCCCACGGAGCCAGCGGCCAGCCGGCCGCGGCCCAGGACAAGCCGGCGATGATGGTCCGCCGCCTCATCCGATCACCGCGCCGGCTCTTCCGTCATCGCGACTCAAACCCGATACCCCCGCCGCTCGGCCGGGCAGCTTAGTGCAGGCCCGGCCACCGCACCACGGCGAACCCGTGGACGCGGTTATCAGAATGCCAGACGCATCCCCCCGACGATGTTGCGTGGCGCACCCGCGAACACCGAGCCGGTGGAGGTGGCCAGCACCCCGGCGCCGTTCTGGAGGCCGGTGGCGCCGCTGATCGAGTTGGCCAGGTTCTGGGCCGAGGCCGCGTAGGTCGTGTCGAACAGGTTGCGGACTTCGAGATAGAGGTTCAGCCGCTTCGCGTAGCCGCCGGTCAGCTCGGTGACGTAGTGCACGTTGGCGTTGACGATCGCGTAGCCCGGCGCCTTCAGCAGGTTGGCGTTGTCGATGTAGAAATCGCCCTGCACCACGGTCTCGACGAAGGCTCCGAGGCCGGCAAGCGGCCCGGTGGGCACGTCGTAGCCCACGCGCGCCAGGAGCTGATGGGCCGGGACGCCCGGGATCTGGTTGCCCGCCCGGTCGAACCGGCGGGTCAGGCTGCCGGCGCTCAGCTGCTCCGTGTAGCGCGTGTAGATCTGATCATCGAACGTGTAGGCCAGCGTTCCGCGCCAGCCCGGCGCGAAGGCCCAGTCCGCGCCGACCTCGAGGCCCCGGTGCTCGGAGGCCGGCGCGTTGAAGAAGTAGGTCTGGAGCCCCGCGCCCGGCGATTGCGAGACCAGCTCGTTGCGGAAGAACTCGTAGAAGCCGGTCACGCTGAGGCGCAGGGTCTCGGTCGGGCTCCAGTCGGCGCCGAGATCGAAGCCGAGATTCTCCTGGGTCTGGAGCTGGGTGTTGTTGCCCGGCAGCCCCGCCGGGGTGACGAACAGGTTGCTCGCCGCCGGGGTGGTGTAGCCGGTGGCGACCCGGCCGCGGATCGCCCAGGCCTCGTCCGACCGGTAGACCAGGGCCAACTCCGGAGCGACGTTGAGGAAGGTCCGGTCGGCATCCGCCACCGTCCGGTTCGCGCCGCCGGCGCTGTAGCTGTAGGCCAGGTTGCGTCCGGTGATGGATGTCCCCTCGGCGCTGATGCCCAGCACGCCGGTCCACTGATCGGACAGGGCGAGTTCGAGGCGGGCCCGGCCGCCGAGATTCGACTGGACCGCGTCCTGGACACCGATCAGCGCCCCGAGCCGGGGTCCGCCATAGGGGGCGCGGTTGTAGGTCGCGATGTGGGTGTCGATCGTGCTGTAGGCGAGCGCGACGTAGCCCACGGCCGGGAGGCCGAACAGGTCGCCGCGGCGTGTCACGTCGGTCAGGACGTTCCAGGACGGGTAAGAGCCCTGGCTCGCGGTCGTGTAGAACGGCTGGTCGAAGTTCCGCTCGTCGAAGCCGAGCTGCGTCCGCCAGGTCGTGAACGCGTCGATATCGTGCTCCCAGCGCGCCGCCACGATGGTCCGCCGGTCCTTGCGTCCGAACCCGCCCTCGTCGGCGGTCACCGGCACGGTCGCACCGAACGCGCCGTTGCCGAACAGGGCGAAGGTGGTGCAGCCGGGCGCCGCGCTCGCGGCCGCGGCGCAGCCCCGCTGGTAGGGATTGATCCGATACTGCGCCAACGAGGAGCGGGCCGCGATATTGGCGTCGAGATTGTTGTTGATCACCTTCAAGGTGAAGCGGTTGTCCGGCGTCGGCGTGTAGCTCGCCAGCAGGTTGATGGTCTGCGTGTCGTAGCTTGAATGGTCCTGGTAGCCGTTGGCCCGGACGTCGCTGGCAAACAGGCTGATCTCGAACGGCCCGCTGGCCTTGCCCACGGTGAAGGAATTGCTGAGGTAGCCGAAGCTCCCGGCGTCGGTCCCGATCTCGTAGCCGTCGATCTCGCGGCCGGTGCGGGTGCGGAACGCGATGGCGCCGCCCGTGGCATAGTTGCCGAACAGGGGCGATTGCGGGCCGCGGAACACGTCGATCCGGCTGTAGGCCCGCGGGTCGGTCAGGTCGAAGCGCGACGCCCCGTCGGCCTGGGTGAGGATGAACCCGTCCTCCAGCACGACCGTGTTCTTGATCACGCCGCTGGAGCGGGCGTTGTTGCCGCGGATCGAGATGATCACGTCGCGGCCGCCATTGCCCTGGCGGACGGTGACGCCGGGGCTGTTCGCGAGCACCGAGCCGATGCTGGTCGCCGGACGGTTGGCGATGGTGTTCTCGCGCCCGATCCCGGTGACGACCTGGCCGACCGGGTGCTCGATGACCGAGGGCGCAGAGCCCTGGGGGGCGGCCACGCCGAACGGCACGACAACGGCGGTTCGGCCCGCGCCGGGCGCGGCTTCGCCCTCCACGGACAGCTCGTCCAGCGTGACGGCCTGCTGCGCCGAGGCGGGCAGCGTGCCGCCGGCCACCAATAGCGCCAATGTTCCGAACCGCGCGGCGGCCTGGTGAATCGACATCCCAATTTCTCGTCTGATCAATCAAGGGGCCGGACGGCGCGGCGGCCGCACGGGGAGGAGCCGTGATCAGGCGGTGATGGGCGGTGCGCGCGGCTGGCCGACGACGCGCGGCACCGGCCTCGGATCCGACGGTGGGGGGATCGGCCAGGCCGGCGCGGTCCAGCGCAGCAGGCGCGCCGCGCTCGGGACCGCCGGAAGGGGCGGCGGGACCATGCCGGCGCGGCACAGCCGGCAGACGTCGCAGTCGTGGGGCGCCACCGGCCGGTTCGCGGA
Source organism: Methylobacterium brachiatum (assembly GCF_900113845.1). Classification (NCBI taxonomy): domain Bacteria; kingdom Pseudomonadati; phylum Pseudomonadota; class Alphaproteobacteria; order Hyphomicrobiales; family Methylobacteriaceae; genus Methylobacterium; species Methylobacterium brachiatum. The sequence goes on from NZ_FOQW01000019.1 coordinate 22,586, forward strand.
GGCGGCAATCGCGTCATCCCCGGGCGCGTGACCGCACAGGATCGCGCCGGGCATGTCGGGTGCCGCCAGAGCCATCCGGAGGGTTGCCATCGGCGCGAGCAGCTGCACCCAGAGGGCGAGCAGGATCAGTCCGGTCCCGAGGGGACCCGGCCGCCTGCGCGGGGGATCGACGTGGGTCGACACGGGCTTCGAGCCCGTCGGCCGGGGATCAGGCCGCCCCGCGACCGCGTGCGGCCTGCACGGCGAGGTCGAGGCCGATCATGCCGAGGATCGCCAAGCCGGTCAGGGGAAACAGCGCACCGAGGCCCGCGATCACCAGGGTGACGGTGACGATTACGCGCCGATCCCGCGGCCAGGGCGGGACGCCGAGCCCGCCGGCCGGCCGGCGCTTCCACCACATCGTGGCGGCGGTGACGGCGAGGAGGATCGTGGCGAGGCAGAAGGCCAGCATGGCGAATTGGTTGGCCCGGCCCCAATGCTCGCCCTTGTGGATGCCGATCCCGTACTGGATCGCCCGACCGACCGGCCCGAGATCGGCGAAATGCACGTCGACGAGGGGCGCCCCGGTATATTGATTAAGCGAGATCATCCGCTGCTGGGCGACGTCGTGGGGATAGGACGCCGCGGCGTAGACGCCGTCCGCGCCGACCGGCAGCGCCAGCTCGTAGCCCCGCGGCATGCCGAGCCGAGCCAGGATCGCGGCCGCCTGATCGATGCCGATGGGCTCCGCTGCCCTCCCGGAGGGCTGCGAGCGCGGCACCGGCGCATCCTGCAGGGTCCAGCCGGCATCCGGCAGACGCGCGCGCATCGGCACCGTGGAGACCGGCCGGCCGGCCCACAGGATCGTGGGCTGGCCGAGGCCCGCGGCATTCGACCAGCTGCGCAGCTGCTGCCCCCACCAGAGCGACCAGGGCAGTCCGGTGATCGCCAGGAAGAGCAATCCGCCGCCGGCGATGAACCCGGTCACGGCGTGCAGGTCGCGCCACCAGACCCGGCGACGCGGGCTGCCGCGCAGGCTCACGACGCCGCCCACCTGGCCCCGCGGCCACCACAGATACACGCCCGTGATCACCAGGATGATGGCGAAGCCCGCCACCACCTCGATCACCGCGTTCGCGAAGGTGCCGACATAGCTGAGGCTGTGCAGGCCGCGCACGACCATCATGAACTCGCCGTCGCGGTCGACGCGGTCGAGCACCGATCCGGTATAGGGGTCCAGGTAGACGAGACGCTTGCGGCCGCCTTCCGAGAGGGTGACCAGGGCCGAGGCGTCGGGTGCGGCCGGGTCCGTGTAGGAGAGCGGCACCCCGTCCGGCTCGGCCTGCAGGGCGTTGAAGATCAGCCGGTCCGGCCCGAGCGGCGGCGTGGCCTCAATCGCCACGCGGGTCCGGTAGGCGAACAGGCTGCCATTGATCTCATCCTTGAACAGGTAGAGCGCGCCGGTCGCCGAAAGGGTGATCAGGAACGGCAGGCACAGCAGCCCGGCATAGAAATGCCAGCGCCACACGGCGCGATAGACCGCCTCGCGGGAGGCGCGCAGAGCGGCGACGGCCCCGAAGGCGGGGGCGCTGCCGTGCAGGAGAATCGACATGGGATTGGTCCGGGCCTGAACGATCGGAAGACGGGATCGTCAGGCGGCGGGCGGACCTCGGGCGCTGGTGGCGGTGAGCGGCGGCCCGGTCTTCGGATGCGCCGCTTCCGCGCGCCAGACGAGGCGCAGGGACGGTGCGAACGGCCAGGCCACGGCAACCGGCTCCGATGCCGGCAGCGCCACGCCGGTCACCTGCACCAGGGTACAGCACGGATGGGCGTGGAGCGGGGCCGGACCATCCTCCGGCGCGCCGGACGCGTGCTCGGCGCACAGGACCGCCCCGGGTGATCCGAAAGCGTGGGCCGGTGTGGCGAAGCCGAGGAAGGCCTGGAGCAGCAGCGCGTAGAGCGCGACCATCCCGATGATCGCGCGGCCTTGAACCGTCTGGGGCAGGCACCGGCGCATGGGTCTTTTGTTAGGCGTCGCCGCCGCCCACCGTCAACGGGGCGCAGGCGCATTCACGTGTCGATCGCGTCGCCGCAGACAGGCGCGACCGGCCCCGCGATCAGTGGCAGATGATCTGGACCGTGAAATCCCGGGCCTTCTCGGCAATGCCCGCACCGTCCATCGGGTCGGTGGTGCGGACATTGATCGGCGCCTCGACGCCGTTCGCCTCGAGGAAGTTCAGGGCGATCGTCGACTTGATGGCGAAGTTGACGTTCTGCGGAACGTCCCCGGACGCGAAGGCGACCTGCTTCGATTGGACCACGCCGACGATGTTCCCGTACTGGTCCAGGGCCGGGCCGCCGCTGTTGCCCTGGTGGACCGGCGCCGAGATCTGAATCTTGCGCGTGTCGTCGCCCGAGCCCGCAGTGGCGGTGACATTGCCGATGGTGAAGTTGCCGGTCGAGGCCAGGACATCGCTCTGCGGGTAGCCGTAGACATAGACGTTCTCGCCGAGCCGCGCCCGGACCGACAGGGGCGGGACGACCTTCTGCGGGGTATCGGTGGCCAGCACCGCGAGATCGTTGGTCGCGTCCTTGGCCACGAGCCGCGCCGGGATCGAGGGGCGGCCGGGCTGCCGGACGGAGAATTCCGAGCAGGATTCGACCACGTGATTGTTGGTGAGCAGGTGCCCGCGCTCCGACACGTAGAAACCGGTGCCGGTGCTGACCATGCCGGCCTCGAGCTTGCGCGACTTGGGAAGGCCGGGCGCCTCCTTCGCGGCGGCGGAGATCACGTCCTTCTGGCAGCCCATCACGGCGTCGAACGCCTCGGTCGATCCCACCAGCGACAGGACCGCGATCTGCCGCCCCTGGAAGATCACGCTGATCGTGCCCGAAGCGGACAGATCGGCGACGAACCGTTCCTTGAGGCCCGACTGGAACAGGCCGCGGGCCTCCCCGCGCTCGAAGCCCGTGAAGGTGCCGCGCCATTTCTCGCGGCCGGCGAGCATCTGCAGCTCGTATTGCCCGCCGACCTCCAGCGACCGCCATTTGGGGTTCGTCAACGCCAGATAGGATGAGCCGCGGGCACCGCCGAAGCCGAACCACAGGGTTGTGCCGTCTCCGTAGCTCGCAGCGGCGAGGCAGCCGCCGAGGCTCTCGCTGTAGCCGATCGACCAGCCGGCGACTTTCCCGAAGGTCTTGTCGACCGTCAGGTTCGGCGGGGCCGGCGAGGCCGCGGCGGCTGTCGCCGCGAGGCTCGCCGTCAACAGGGCAGACCAGGCAAGCTTCGATCGGGGCATGGGGGCGATCCGGTCTGCGTCAGGGGGAAGCGGCTCAGCGCTTCTGGCTCACCGCCGTGGTGGCGCTGCCCTGCGACGGCGCGAACGGATCGGCCGAGGCATTCACCACCTGCGCCCCCGACGGTCCCGCCGCCGGCTGCATCGGACGCTGACGCGCCCGCGCGACCCGCCGGTGCGGCGCACGCCGCACCTCGTGGATGACCCGGACGGTGCGCGTCGGCGCACGGTAGATGACCACCGGGCGCTCCCGCGCGGCCTGCGCGGCGATCGAGCCCGCGATGACGCCCCCCAGCACGCCGCCGGCCAGGCCCCCGAACACGGCACCGGCGCTCTGCGCCTGGGCCGGCACGGGCGCGAGACCCATCCATGCAACCGCGCCGGCCGCACAGGCGGCAACCAGGAAACGCCCCGTCATAAGCTTGCCCTCATCAGATCAGAATCGAATCAGGATCCGGTGAAAGCTTATCTCGACGCCCGGTCTTGTGAAGTGGCTTCGTTGAGGGCTACGTATTTAAGGTTGCCGACAGACTAATTGATTCGCGCGCCGGTGCGTAAACAATGCTGAGTGATATCGCGACGGGATGCTGAACACGCGGCCATCTGGCCAACCGCAGGGGTCTGCAATGGCGCAGCAGCACGCCGAACGCGGCCCGAGATTGATTGCCTGGACGGGTGACGGGCGCCGCCGCAACGCGATCCGAACGATTCGGTCATGCCGCGCCGGCAGGAGGCGGCAGCGCAATGCCAAGCGCGGCGCTCACGCATCCTGTGCCCGACGCTCAGCGGCGTCCGGCGGTCTCGCTAGCGATGTAAGTGACGTGAGGTGGCTGGGGGACCTGGATTCGAACCAGGACTAGAGGAGTCAGAGTCCACCGTTCTACCGTTAAACTATCCCCCAACAGGCCGGTGGATCCATAACCCACGCGACCGGACAGCGCCCCTGCCGGCTTGGCGGCTCCGGGCGTGGGCGGTGGGATATGCGGAATGCCGCGGCAGGTCAACCGTGCGTTCTGCGGTTGACGCGGCGCCCGGGGCGTCCATAACCGGGACGCCGCGTTTGCGGCCGGGAAGGGTGGCCGAGTGGTTTAAGGCAGCGGTCTTGAAAACCGCCGTGGGGGCAACTCCACCGTGGGTTCGAATCCCACCCCTTCCGCCAAATCAGAACACATCGCGGGCGAGCGGCCGCGACCTCTGTGGAAGTCAAAGCAGCCGCCATGGGCCGGTCGTAACCGCTGACCGCGTGTCCAGCATTCGCGCTTCGGAACACGTCTCCGGCGCTCCAATGTTACGACGCAGTGTCGATCGGCCGGGTGTCCGAGCGCCGACGATACCGCTGATAACCCAAATCTCCCACGCATTTACCCGTCCTTAACGCTGCGATCGCAATCTCCGCGCGACGGGAGGGCGCGGAATGCTCGATCAATATGGCGGGCGGGCAAGCGGCGCCGCGTCCGGTGGGGCTGCGATGCGCAGCTTGGCCAAGGCACGGGACCATCGGGCCCGCGGACGATTCGACCGGGCCGAATCGACCCTGCGGCGGGTGCTGGGCGCCGAGCCCAACCATCCCGAGGCGCATTACGAGCTCGGCCAGATCGCGGCGCGCCACGCCCCCGAGAAGGCCGTGACCCATTTCGTCACGGCGCTGCGGGGCGCGCCCGAACGGCCGAACTACTGGCTGGCCCTGGCCACCGCGCTGCTCGCCATGGATCGTCAGCCGGACGCGCGCGCGATCCTGGAGCGCTACAAGGCGCAGAGCTTCAACCCCGAGGCGCAGCCGCTCAACGCGGCCTTTCTCGAGAGCACCTTCGCGTCGGCGCAGCTGCGCTACGACCGGGGTGAATACCGCTCGGCGGAGGCGTTGCTCGACCTCGTCCTCCTCCTCGACGAGACCCACGCGCACGCCACCTATCTCGCCGGCGTCATCGCGGCCCGGACCAACCGGCCCGAACTGGCCTATGACCTGATCAGCATCGCGCTCTACCGCGAGCCGAAGAACCCCCTGTTCTTCAGCGGCCTCAGCACGGTCCTGACCAATCGCGGCGACCACGACGGCGCCATCTCCGCCCTGGAGAAGGCCCTCGAATTCGATCCCGACCTCGCGATGGCGCATGCCAACATCGCCGGGGTCTATCAGCGCCGGTTCCGGTACGGTGAGGCCCTGCGCCACGCCGAGCGCGCGATCGTGCTGGAGCCCGGCAATGCCGGCGCCCACAGCAACCGCGGCAGCGCGCTGCTGGCCCTCGGGCGTCTGGGCGAGGCCGTGGAGGCGTTCGACCGGGCCCTCGGCCTCGATCCGTCCAAGCTGTTCGTCGCCTCCAACCGCCTGTTCGCCAAGCTCTACGCCGCCGACATTCCGCACGCGGAATATGCCGCCGACGCCCTGGATTACGGCCGCCGCTATGCGGACCCGCTCCTGCGCCGCCGCCCCTTCGCCAACGATCGCGACCCGGAGCGCAAGCTGCGCGTCGGCTTCGTCTCGGGCGATCTGTGCAACCACGCCCTGGTTCGCTTCTTCGAGCCGTATCTGCGCGCCATCGACCGGGACAGCATGTCGGTGCTGGCCTACATGACGCATGCGAGCGAGGACGCGTTCTCGCGGCGGTTGAAGCCGCTGTTCGACGGCTGGCACAATCTCGCGAACCTCGACGACGACGAGGCGGCCGACCGGATCGAGGCCGACGCGATCGACATCCTCGTCGACCTGTCGGGCCACAGTGCCGGCAACCGGCTGCTGGTGTTCGCGCGCAAGCCCGCCCCCGTCCAGGTCACCTGGATCGGGCATCCCGGCACGACCGGACTGGCCGCGATCGATTACCGTCTGACCGACGCGATTACCGATCCGCCCGGCCTCGCCGAGCCCCTGCATGCCGAGCGTCTGTGGCGCCTGCCGCGGGTCACGGCCACCTATGCCGGCGTCGACAACCTGCCGCCGGTGCGGGAGCGGGCGCCCTTCGAGGATGAAGGCCACATCACCTTCGGCTGCTTCAACCGCCTGACCAAGGTCTGCGACGCCGTCCTCACGACCTGGGCGAGCATCCTGGACGCGGTGCCGGAATCCCGGCTGTTCATGGTGGTGGGCGACATCGGGACCCCCGAGGTCCGCGAAGCCGTGGAAACCCGTCTGATTGCGGCCGGGCTGCCGCTCGACCGGGTGATCTTCCAGCCACGCGTCAACACCGGCTACCACGAGCTCTATCACCGGGTGGATATCGCCCTGGATCCGTACCCGTATAACGGCGGCACGACGAGCTACGACACCCTATCGATGGGGGTGCCGTTCGTGACCTTGCGCGGCGGCCATGCGGCGGCGCGCACGGGCGTCTCGGTGCTCACCGCGATGGACCTGCCGGAGCTGATCGCCGACAGCGAGGCGGATTACGTGGCCATCGCCCGGGATCTGGCCCACGATCGCGATCGCCTGCGCACGGTCAGGGCGGGGCTGCGCGAGCGCTTCTATGCCAGCCCGCTCATGGACCATGGCGGCCTCGCCGCCGATGTCGACGCGGCGTTCCGGGCGATGTGGCGGAACTGGCTCTCCGAGGAGCAGGTTTGAGGCGCGATTCGGCGCGACGTGCGGAAACCGCCGCCCGCCGCCGATCCGGATACCGGTTCGGCGGTCGCGAAGCCGTCGATTCGAGGACCGGGCTGCGGGTCCGAGCGGGCTCAGGCACAGCATACGGTTCCTCCTGTCCTCGTCGTCGGGGTCGGCGAGAGGCTTGAAGGAGCGAGCCGTCACGGGTCGCGTGGCCGTCAGAAGCACGCTTTCGGGGCTCGGCGATGCGGGCACCTCCGGAGGGAGGGCGCTCGCGTCGGTGGGGGGCCCTTCGGTTCCGGAGCGAGCCCTGTCGTGTCGTGTCGTGCGGTAACGCCACCGGGCGCGGCTCTCGCCGAACGCTCGCTCATGACCGGGCGCGGATCCGTGGTCGAACCGTGCGATCCGAACCTCCGGCCCGCTGAGAGCGGCAATTTGGACCGATCACATTGATCTGCGCACTATCGAGTGCGCGAATAGAAGTTGCGGCCGTGACCGTGGATCCTGTCGAGCGATGCGTTGTTTCTGCTGCTCTTGAAATATAGGGCCCGCTTTTCTGGTGCAGCCGGAAGATCATCAATTTCCCGATTGTTGTGCGATCCCAGAAAAAACTCGTTAACCACGTTTATCGAACGCCCTTTTTCGGCTATCAAATCAATATCTCGGCAAGCCCTTGGGTGATACACCGCCGGAGCCGCCAATAAGACGGCTTCTCGATCAAAAGGATCGTTACGATGTCTTCCAGCGTCACCCTCACCGCCGCCACCCGCCAGAACCTGCTCTCGCTGCAGGATACGGCTTCGCTGACAGCGACCACCCAGAACCGGCTCTCCACCGGCCTGAAGGTCTCTTCGGCGCTCGACAACCCGGTGAGCTTCTTCACCTCGCAAGCTCTCAGCCAGCGGTCCGGCGACCTCGGCAACCTGCTCGACGGTATCTCGAACGGGATCCAGTCGATCCAGGCCGCCAACCAGGGCATCACCTCGATCCAGAAGCTGGTCGATCAGGCCAAGTCGGTTGCCAACCAGGCGCTGTCCACGCAGATCACCACCACCGGCACCGCCTCGACCGCCTACAGTGCTGCATCCGCCAGCACGATTAACCTGTTCGTCAACGGTGCGGCCACCAGCGTCGCACTGGCAACGACGGACACGCTCGACGGAGCTCTGACCAAGCTCAACGCCGTCGTCGGCGCCGGCAGCTTCACAAAGAGCACGGACGGCACCAAGATCGTGATGAACGCGTCCTCGGACGTGGAATTTGCATCCGCGGGCGACCAGACGATCTTGGGCTTCTCGGCCGGTACGGCCGCGTCGGGCCCGACCTACGGCACCACCACCGCAGTCGGTCAGAGCTCGGACCTGAGCGTGTCGGGCGTCACGGCCCGCGCGACGCTCGCCTCGCAGTACAACAGCCTGCTGACCCAGATCGATCAGCTCGCCGGCGATTCGAGCTTCAACGGCACGAACCTGATCAACGGCAAGGGCGACAACAACAACCTGACGATCAACTTCAATCCGAAGGGCAACTCGAACCTCACGGTCACCGCGACTGACGAGACCTCGAGCGGTCTCGGCCTGACGTCGATCACCAGCACCTCGACGAAGACGTCGACGGTCGGGCAGGGCAACTTCCTGCTCAACGCCGACATCAACACGACGCTGAACAAGCTCACGACCGCATCGAGCCAGCTGCGGACCGACGCTTCGACCTTCGGTTCGAACCTGTCGGTGGTGCAGAACCGTCAGGACTTCAGCAAGAACCTGATCAACGTGCTCGATACCGGCTCGTCGAACCTGACGGCGGCCGATCTCAACCAGGAGGCTGCGAACTCGCAGGCCCTGTCCACCCGTCAGTCGCTGGGCATCTCGGCCCTGTCGCTGGCGAACCAGGCCCAGCAGGGCATCCTGCAGCTGCTGCGCTAAGCGTCAGCCGCATCAACGTCGGAACGGCCGGGGCCTCGCCCCGGCCGTTTCTTTTTGGCCCCGGGCCTCAGCTGCGTCGAGACGACGGCGCCCCCGCGCGCCGGAGGGCCTCGGCGAGGGCACCCCCGCCGGTTTCCGGAGCCGGCTTCGATCGCGCGTGACGCGGGTCGGGCGCCGGTTCGCTGGAGCGCCGCGGCTGCGCGCCCGGCTCGATCGGGTCGTCGAGCCGCATCGACAGGCCGATGCGCTTGCGCGGGACATCGACGCTGAGCACCAGCACCCGGATGACCTCGCCGGTCCGGACCACCTCGGCGGGCGAGGCGATGCGCCGGCGGGCCATGGCGGAGATGTGGACGAGGCCGTCCTGGTGGACGCCGATATCCACGAAGGCGCCGAACGCCGCGACGTTGGTGACCACGCCTTCGAGCTGCATGCCGGGGCGGAGGTCGCCGATGGTCTCGACGCCCTCCTGGAAACGCGCCGTCTGGAAGGCCGGGCGCGGATCGCGGCCGGGTTTCTCCAGCTCACCGATGATGTCGCGCACGGTCGGCAGGCCGAAGCGCGTATCCGTGAAGGCTTCGGGGGAAAGCTGGCTCAGGGTCGCGCTATTGCCCAGCAGCACCCGGATATCGCTCTTGGTCGCCTGAAGGATCCGCCGCACCACCGGGTAGGCTTCCGGATGGACGCCGGAGGCGTCGAGCGGATCGTCGCCGCCCTGGATGCGCAGGAAGCCCGCGGCCAGCTCGAAGGTCTTGGGACCGAGACCCTGCACCTTCTTGAGCGCCGCCCGTGTCCGGAACGGGCCGTTCGCGTCCCGGTGGGCGACGATCCGGTCGGCCATCGACGCGCCGAGGCCCGAGACCTGCGCGAGCAGGGCAGGGGAGGCGGTGTTCACGTCGACGCCCACGGCGTTCACCGCGTCCTCGACCACCGCCGAGAGCTGGCGCGACAGCTTCGTCTCGCTGACGTCGTGCTGGTACTGCCCGACGCCGATCGATTTCGGGTCGATCTTCACCAGCTCGGCGAGCGGATCCTGGAGCCGGCGGGCGATCGAGGCGGCGCCGCGATGGGACACGTCGAGATCGGGCAGCTCCCGCGACGCGATCTCCGAGGCCGAGTAGACCGATGCGCCGGCCTCCGAGACGGTGACCTTCGCGAGCGTCAGGTCGGGATTGGCGGCCACGACCTCGGCGGCCAGCCGCTCGGTCTCCCGGGAGGCGGTGCCGTTGCCGATGGCGATCAGCTCGACTTGGTGCTGGCGGCAGAGCCGGCCGAGGCTCGCCACCGCCTCCTTCCAGCGCCGCTGCGGCTCGTGCGGATAGGTGGTCTCGACCGCCACGATTCGCCCGGTCCGGTCGGCCACCGCGACCTTCACGCCGTTGCGGTAGCCGGGATCGAGCCCAAGCGTCGCCCGGCCGCCCGCGGGGGCGGCGAGGAGCAGGTCCTTCAGGTTGCCGGCGAAGACCTTCACGGCCTCGTCCTCGGCCCGCTCGAACAGCCGGGTGCGCAGATCCTGCTTGATCCCGGTTCGGATCTTGGTGCGCCAGGCGGTGCGCACGGTTTCCATCAGCCAGGCATCGCCCGGCCGGCCCCGCGCGGCGATGCGATGCCGGCTGCAGATCGCGGCCTCGAACGGTCCGGGCCGGCCCGGTTCCGAATCCTCGCCTTCGGCGGTGAAGGCGACATCGAGGATCCCTTCGCGTTCCCCGCGCAGGATCGCGAGGATCCGATGCGACGGCATGCGCTCCAGCCGCTCGGACCAGTCGAAGTAATCCGAGAATTTCGCGCCCTCGGCCGCCTTGCCCTTGCGGATCTTCGAAGCGAGCTGACCGATCCGCCAGAAATCCGCGCGCAGGCGGCCGACCAGATCGGCGTCCTCCGCGAGATGCTCGATCAGGATCGCCCTGGCGCCCTCCAGGGCGGCCTCGATGTCGGCGACCCCCTTCGCTTCGGAGACGAACGGCGCCGCGGCGCGCTCGGGCGCGAGCTCGGGCTTGGCGAGCAGCGCCTGGGCCAGGGGCTCCAGCCCGGCCTCCCGGGCGGTCTGCGCCTTCGATCGGCGCTTGGGCTTGTAGGGCAGGTAGAGGTCCTCGAGGCGCGCCTTGGTGTCGGCGGCGGCGAGGGCGGCGGCGAGGTCCGGCGTCAGCTTCCCCTGGGCGCGGACGCTCTCGACGATGGCGGCGCGCCGGTCGTTGAGATCGCGCAGATAGGCCAGACGCTCGTCCAGCTTGCGCAGCTGGGTGTCGTCGAGGCCACCGGTATTCTCCTTGCGGTAGCGGGCGACGAACGGGACGGTGGCGCCGCCGTCGAGCAGCGCCACGGCGGCGGCGACCTGCGCCTCTCCGACCCCGAGTTCCTCGGCGATCAGCGCGTTCACGGATGTCATGCGGGCTCCGGCAGCGAGGGGCGGGGCCCTGCCATAGCCACCGGACGCCCGGATGCAAGGCGCCGGCGGTGCCGGTCAGTCGTCGCGCTGCGGCTCGTCGGCGGATTTGACGGAGCGGGCGAAGTCCAGGACGCGCCGTCTCTCCGATGAGTTTTCGAGGGCGAGCCACAGACGCAGCAACTCCTCGGCGTCTGCCAGGCGGTCGGGCGTCGTCTCGCCGAAGAAATCCTCGGTCGAGCAGCCGAGCGTCCGAGCGAGGTTCTGGAGCGTCAGGCGCGACCGTTCGGCCGAGGATTCGCTGCCATTCGCCATGAATTGGGTCCGATTCGTCGCCTCAGCAAGCGATGCCGCACAGGTATCCGCTGAACAGTCGCAGCTCGTGATGGACGAGAGATCCGGTCGGACCGATCGCCGCCGGGTTGCTTGACCTGGAGCGACGCGCGGGCCGAGACGCGCCGGGGCTGCAAAGCGTTGCAACGCGCCCGCGCTCCATCGCGCCGGGATCGAACCGATTCGGGCCTCTACGGTCAAGGTGCGCGGGGAAACCTTCCGGTGACGGTACGCAATCAGACCATCGAACGGTGAGGGTGTGGACCGGCATCGGCGGCGCCTGAGCCCCGCGCCGCGCGGGCGTCATCGCCCTGTCACCGGTGCGTGCTCGATTCTCGGCAACACGTCCTGGATGGCGAGAAGCCCGTGCGCTTCGAGATCCGCGCCAGCAACCGGTCGCACTGGTCCTGGGTCCTCGTGAACGAGACCGAGGAGACGGTGGTCGAGTCCCGGCGCGGCTTCCCCTCTCAGGCGCAGGCGACGGCGGCCGCGATGGCCTTCGCGCAGCTGGTCGCCCGGGCCGGGCGCAATCTCGCGGGTGTCCCGCGCGCCGGCGGCTTTCTCTAAAACGAAACGGCCTCAGGACGCTCGCAAAAGGCCGTCGGCGTCATACCGTGCAGACGGAGGCGACTGGGGCGCTCAGGCCCGGTGCCGCAGCAATCCCATCACGCTCCAGCAGGCGATGAAGCAGCCGACGCCCATGGCGCCGAGGCAGCTGATGGTGCGCACCGGCTCCCCGCGGGCCAGCACGATGGCGAGAGCGAGGGGCAGAAGCAGGAACGCGAGCAGCAGGGTCATGGAGAGCTCCCTTCGGGCCAGCCGAAACTAGGGCCCGATGGTTAATCACTCCTGTCGGCGGCGGCCCGGGTTCGAGCGCTCGAGCCGACACGACACGCCGCCGAACCGGCATCCCCCTCGACAGCCGGCGCTAGTTCAGCCGCACCAGCCGGTCGAGGAGCGCGCGATCGTGCAGCAGCGCCATGCGTTCCTTGGGCGAGAGCCAGGCCCGGGCTTCGGCCACGGTCTCGGCCTCGCAGATCTTGGCGGTCGCCAGGGTCTGGTCCGGATTGATGGCGCCCCGGGGGCGCGACAGGCCGACCGGCAGCATGCGGGCATGGGCCTCGGCCAGGGCCGGGTCGGCGTGGAGCGCCTCGAGGGCGTCGGCATCGTCGAGACCCTGGGCGGCGTTGCGGGCCGCGAGCGCACCGGCCCGGAGGGCGATCTCGGGCGGGGTCGCCTCCTCGGGGGTGGCGAGCAGCAGGCGGCGCTTGAGGGCGAGGCCGAGGCCGAGCTGGCCGCTGGCCCAGGAGATCGGGATCGCCAGCACCAAGCCGAGGATCGTCGGGCTCATCCAGAGGAACAGCGAGGTCGCGAGCGCGAAGGCCGCGATCCCGGCCACCAGGCCGAGCGCGGTGTGCCAGCGATGGCGGGCGACGATGTCGCGCATCGGGATCGAGCCGTCGTCGCGCCGCTGCGGGTTCCAGCCGGTGTCGCGCCCGAGCAGGATGCCCATCACCGAGCCGGACTGGATCACCATCGCCACCGGGGCGACCAGGGCCGAGAGCAGGATCTCGACCAGGCTCGATAGGACCAGCCGGCCGGCGCCGCCGCAGGCCCGGCGCACCGGGCCGTCCAGCAGGGCCAGGATCAGGCCCAGGACCTTCGGGGCCAGCAGCACCGCCATGGTCAGGCCGAACAGCTGGAGCGCGCGGACCGGGTCGAACCGCGGAAAGACCGGCGAGAACCCGGCACCGCCGAAATAATCCGGCCGCTCGGTGGCGGTCTGCAGGACCAGAAGGATACCGACCACGAGCTGGCACAGCCAGAGCGGGGAGGCGAGGTAGCCGGCGATGCCGGTGGCGAAATGCTGGCGGGTCGCCGGGTGCAGACCGGCGGCGCCGATCACCCGTGCGTGCTGGAGGTTGCCCTGCGCCCAGCGCCGGTCGCGCACCGCGACGTCGATCAGAGAGGGCGGGCTCTCCTCGTAGGAGCCCGGCAGGCGGTGCAGCATGTAGACCGCCCAGCCCGCCCGGCGGATCAGGGCCGCCTCGACGAAATCGTGGGACAGGATGTGGCCGCCGAAGGGCGGCTTCCCGGGCAGGTCCGGCAGGCCGCAGGATTGCGCGAAGGCGCGGGTGCGGATGATGGCGTTGTGGCCCCAGTAATTGCCGTCGCGCCCCGACCAGGCCGACAGCCCGGCGGCGATCACCGGCCCGTAGATCCGGGCCGCGAATTGCTGGAGGCGGGCGAACAGGGTGTTGCGGTTGATGATCAGCGGCAGGGTCTGGATGATGCCGGCATCCGGGTCGGCCTCCATGGCGGCCGCGAGCGCCACGATCGCCGGGCCGCTCATCAGGCTGTCGGCGTCGAGCACCAGCATGTGGTCGTAATGGCCGCCCCAGCGGGTGACGAAGTCGCCGATATTGCCGGCCTTGCGGTGATGGTTCTTGGGCCGGTGCCGGTAGTAGAGCCGGGCGCCGGGGCCGAGGCGGTGGCGCAGGTCGAGGAAGGCCCGCTCCTCGGCGATCCAGGCATCGGGCTGCGTCGAATCGGAGAGGACGAACCAGTCGAAATGGTCGCCGAGCCCGGTGGCCTCCACGGCCTCGCGCATGGCCTCGACGCCCGCGAAGGTCCGGGCCGTGGCCTCGTTGTAGACCGGCATCAGCACGGCGGTGCGGCTGTGGAGCGCGGTCGGGACCGGGTCCGGCCGTTTCCGGCGCAGCAGCAGCGCGAAGCCGAGCAGGCCGCTGGTGAAGGCCAGCGCGATCCACGAGAAGGTCAGGCAGAACAGCACCACCAGGACGAGCTGGAGGGCGGTCGGGCTGCCGGAGACCGACACGGTCTCGACCATCTGCCAGCCGCCGTAGCCGGTGAGCGCCAGGGCACCGCCGAACACGAACAGCCGGGCCGCCCAGGGGCTTCTCGCCTTGCGCGCCGGCCGGTGGGCGGCCGCGCGATCCCAGGTCGAGAGATCCTGCACCGGCATCGCCAGGGGCGCCTCGGGCGGCATCGCGGCTTTCGTGTCGGGACGCGCGGCGCCGGCATCCGGGCGGGATGCGGGCGGCGGCAGGGTGGTGGTCTCGTCCAGGCGCACGGTCGGGTGTGATCCTCGGGGTGATGGGCGGATAGGAATTACGGCGTCCAGCGGAACAGCCAAGTCTCGCTGGCGCGGTCCTGGCCGCGCCGGAGCCCGAGGCGCAGCTCGCTCGCCCGCTCGCTGCCGGGATCGAGCTCGAACAGCACCCGCAGGGTCCGGCGCTCGGGGTAGTGGAACCGGTCCTGCCGGGTGATCGTCCCGGCCGAGGCGCTGAGCGCGACCTCGATCTCCTCGGGCCGGGCCAGCCCGTCGCCCTGGAAATCGACCGCGAACAGGCGGCGCGTGCCGGTGCTGCCACGGCCGCAGCGGCTGTCCTTCACCCGGGCGAGCTCGGGGGGCAGTGGATCGGGCCAGCCCTTGGACCAGTGCTGGCGGCACAGGAAGCGCATCTCGCCGCCCTTGGCGAGCTTCGCCTTCGGGCGCCAATAGGCGAACACGTTCTCGTTCAGCTCGGAATCGCTCGGGATCTCGAGGAGCGTCACCGCGCCCTCGCTCCAATCGTCCTGCGGCTCGATCCACAGGGACGGGCGCTGCTCCCAGTGCCGGCGGTCATCCTCGAAATCGTCGTAGGCGCGGGCGCGCTGCATCAGGCCGAAGCCCTTCGGACCCCGGTCCAGGAAGGCCGAGACCTGCAGCGCTTCCGGGTTGTGGACCGGGCGCCAGATCGGCTCGCCGTAGCCGTTGCGGATCGCCAGCCCCTCTACCGAGAAGGCGGCGGCGCGCAGGTCGTCGACCTTCTGGCGGTCGAGCGGCCCGAACAGGTAGCTGCCCTGCATGCCGCCGAGCCCGATATGGTCGAGCTCGGCCCGGGCGAACACGGTGCCGTCGATGCCGGCGACGGAAGCCTCCCGGCCCGGCGTCAGCGTGAGCTTGAACGCGGCCGTCGCCGATTCGGATTCGACCAGTGCGTGGACGACGATCGGCTGCCCGGGGGCGGGCGCCTCGATGAACAGCGCCCGGAACAGCGGGAATTCCTCGCCGCGGGAATCGGCCGGCCGCAGGGCCAGCGCCCGGGCGTTGATGCCGAAATCCTGGCCCTCGGCGACCAGGCGGAAGAACGAGGCGCCCTGGAACAGCGCGAAGTTCGACACGTCCCCGCCGTCGCCGAAGCGCGCCCGCAGGCGGAAGCCCGAGAAGGCGGTGTCGGCGGTCAGCTCCGGCAGCGCGATGTTGGCGGCGATCAGGCTGTCCTTGTCGTAGGCCAGAGGCTGGACCCGCCCGTTCTCGACGGTGAACAGCGAGACCGGCGTGTCGAAGATCGAGCCGCGCAGGAGCGGCTCGATCTCGTAGCCGAAATCGCGCCCGGCCCAGACGGCGCGGCCGGGCACCGGGTGGATCGCCTCGTAGGCGTCCCGGGACAGGCCCTTCAGCACCGCCGGCACGTCGTCGGTCCGGGGCGCCGCGTAGGGCGCGGCGGCGCGGGCGCGGGCGATGTCGGCCAGGGTGTTGGCCTCGAACGGCGCGCCGGCGCCCGGCAGCGTGGTCGCCGGGTTGGTGCCCCGATCCGGCTCGGCCGCGCGCGGGATCGCCGGCAGGAAACCCGCGGCGGTGCCCACGGCTCCGGCCAGGACGGCGCGGCGGGTGGGAACGGCGGCGGATCCGGCGGCGGTGGTCATGCGGGCCTGCGTCTCAGAGGGCGGAACGGTGCCTGTATACCGGGAGACCGGCTGAACCCAGGGTTAAGCGACGCTCCGGACGGAACGGGCGTGCCTCCGTTGACTTAGCGCAAGCCGGCTCTCTAATTCCGGGGACTGAATCGCACGGGGGAGGCAGCATGGGATCGTTGCGGGTCACGGGCCACGGCGTGGATCTCGGAGAGAGTCTGCGCGGCCGTATCGACGAGCGGATATCGGGAACGCTCGACAAATACCTCGACTCGCACATGAACGATTCCTGCACCGGCCACGTCACGCTCAGGCGCGACGGAACTGCGTACCGGACGGGTTGCGTGCTGCATCTCGCGTCGGGCCTGACCATCGAGGCGGTGGGCGTGTCCCACGACGCGCGGTCGAGCTTCGAGCAGACCGCCGATAAATTGGAGACGCGCCTGCGTCGCTACAAGCATCGGTTGAAGCAGCACGCCAGCGGTCCGAGCGAGGCTGCGGCCATCGAGGCCGCCTACGCGGTGTTCGCCCCGCCGGACGAGGTGGACGAGGACGAGCCCGAGGACGGCGACGCCCACCCGCCGATCGTCGCCGAGAGCACCAAGACCCTGCAGCGCCGGACCATCGGCGAGGCGGTGACCGCCCTCGATATGACGGGATCCCCAGTGGTTGTGTTCGTCCACGCTGGCACCGGGCGCGTCAACGTCGTATACCGGCGCAGCGACGGAGCGATCGGCTGGGTGGACCCGCCGGGCGCCGTCGACTGACGCGTGTGGACCGGGAGGAACGGAGCCGGAACCGGCCCGTTCTCCGGCCCATTGATAGTCAGGGGCGCCGGACAGGACGCCCCTGCGACGAGGCCCGCTCCGACGCGGACGGGCGACGGGGCAACGGTCGATCGATGCCAATTTTGGAATTCCTCGACCCCGAATCGGTCGTGCAGTCCCTGCGCGCGCGCGCCAAGAAGCAGGTGCTTCAGGAACTCGCCGCGCAGGCGGTGCGCCGGCTGCCGGCGCTCGACGAGCGGCCGGTCTTCGACACGCTGCTCCAGCGCGAGCGGCTGGGCTCGACCGGGATCGGGGAGGGCGTCGCCATCCCGCACGGCAAGCTGCCGGGTCTCGACCGCCTGTTCGGCCTGTTCGCGCGGTTCGACCGGCCGATCGATTTCGAGGCCCTGGACGGTCAGCCGGTGGACATCGCGTTCCTGCTGCTGGCGCCCGAGGGCGCGGGGGCCGACCACCTGAAGGCGCTCGCCCAGGTCGCCCGCGTCCTGCGCGAGCCCGGCATGCTCACCCATATCCGGGCCGCCCGCGATGCCGGCGCCCTCTACGCGCTTCTGACCCGCTCCACGGCGCCCCAGGCCGCCTGATGTCGACGGTGTTTCGTCTCGCCGCGAGCCTCACGATCCTCGTGAGTCTGTCCGGAATCGCGCGGGCGCAGAGCGAGGCGACCTGCGGGCGCGATGTCCTGGTGGCCCAATCGATGCAGCGCCAGGCCCTGGAACAGCTGGAGCAGGCGGATGGCGACGACGCCAAGAATTGCCGCGTCTGGCGCCGCCACGTCGACACGATGCGCCGGGTCGCGAGCGTCTACGGCCGATGCCTCTCGGGCTCGGAACGCGCGCAGCGGCTCGCCCAGGTGCAGGGATCCGACCGGGAGTTTTCCGCGGCCATCAAGGCGCGCTGCGGCGGGCATTGAGGCGGGACCGACCGCCGAACCGCGCGCGGCGGCTCTTTGATCCACGCGCTCATCCTCAGGGTGGAAGGCCGCGGTCAGATCCTCAATCGATGCCGCGCAGCATCAGCGGCTCGGCCACCATCTTCACCGGCTTGCCTCGGCCGATCAGGATCGCCGCCCGGGAGCGCTCCGGGTCGTCCTCGAAGCGGGTGCGCACCCAGCTCGCCAGGAACTTCACGTATTCGGATGCGAGGAGCTTGGCCGCGGGCGGGCTCTGCCACCAGCGGTCGGCGTCGAGTCCCTCGGTGACGACCGGATGCGGCAGGATGCGGTCGCTGTCCTGGAGGGCGTGGTCGAGCTCGATCAGGGTGCGCGGCATGTGGTAGTTCGAGGTCACCACCGCGACGGTGTTGAAGCGGTGCGCCCGCATCCAGCGGCGGGTCTCGATGGCGTTGCCGATCGTGTTGCGCGCCCGGTAGTCGAGATCGACGCAGCAATCGATCAGGGCGCGCTGGGTCGGGTTGAGCCGGGCGATCTCGTCGCGGCTGGTGCGCTCGTTGACGCCGGTGATGAGCAGGCGCCGGCCGTAGCCGCCGGCCAGGAGGTCGATCGCGTCGCCGATCCGCTGCGCCCCGCCGGTGAGGGCCACGATCCCGTCGGCCCGGTCGGCCGGGCTGCGCTCATGGCGCGCCAGCGTGGAGACGAAGACCAGGAAGCCCGCAAACAGCGCCAGGGCAGCGAGGCCGGCGCCGAGGCCGCAGGCCCACAGAGCGAAATGGCCGCGGGACCGGTCCGCCGCGGGCGCGCGGTGCGGATGCGCCCACTCGTGCCAAGCCCAGCCGAGGGCGTCGGTCGGGTCGGGTGCCGGTGCGCGTTGCATCCGCGTGGTCATCCTCCGGAGGATCGGCGTCGATTGCGGCGGCCCGGAGGCAGCACGATCGGCCCCCTCCACACCGCCGCGATAACCTTTCTCAACCGTTAACGTTTCGCCGCGACCCCCTGTTTCCCCTGCGCGCCCATGTCGTTAGCCGGGCTCTCAGCCGCGTGCGGGAGAGGGCGCGTGTCACGGCCCGCCGGGCCTATGTGTGACCGACGAAGCCCGCCGGGGCGGGAGGGCCTGCGCGCGCTGCGGGCGGTGAGGCAAGGTTCCGTTCGGCCGCACGCGCCGGGGCGTCGCGGCCGTACCGCCCCCTCGATCAGGACAGGAACCGGCGGACGGTGATCCGTGAGACCACGCCCGTGACCAGCGAAGCGATCACCCCGATCAGGATCACGCTGGCATAGCCGCGCAACCCGACCTGGAAGGCGCCGAACAGGGCCTCGACCTCCTGGCCGGCCGGGCCCGAGCTGGCCGCGCGCGCCAGCAGCCCGGCGACCGCGAAGGCCAGGATCGCCAGCCCGGCGCCGATCGCGCCCCCGCGCAGGCCGAGCCCGAAGAACCGGCGCTGAAAGGCGCGGGCGATGTAGTCGTCGTCGGCACCGACGAAGTGGAGCACCTCCACCACCTCGCGGTTGCCCGCCATGGCGCCGCGGGTCGCGAAGGTCACGGCGAGGCCGGTGGCGACCAGCACCAGGATCACCATCCCGACGCCGATCCCCACGAAGGCGTTGGCCGCGGTGGAGAGCCGCTGGAGCCAGAGCGCGTGGTCGTCGAGGCTCGCCACGCCGGGCAGGGCCTCGGTGAGGCGGGTTCGCAGGCGCTTGAGATCCGCGCTCCGGCTCTCGGCAAGCTTGAGGGCGATCAAGCGCGGCACCGGCAGGTCCGACAAATCGAGGCCGCTGCCGAGCCAGGGCTCCAGAAGCCGCTCGGCTTCCGCCTTTGAGAAGACCCGCGCCTCGGCGATCCCAGGCTCGGATTTGGCGATGGTCTCGGCCCGGGCGACGTCGGCATCGACGTCCCGACCGGGGCCGGGCCGTACCTGGATCGTCACCTCCTGGGCGACGTCGCCCTGCCATTGCCCGGCATTGGTGGCGACGATCTCGGCGGCGCCCGCGCACAGGCCGGCCAGAAAGGTCAGGATCGCGATGACCGCCGCGAGCGAGCGGCCGGCCGCGGTATCGGTCGGGACCAGGGCGGCGTTGCGGCGCAGATTGGTCGGCAGGCTCGGATCCGCAGGGCCGGACGGGGACTCGGCCTGGTTCCGGGTGGTGGCCGGTGCGCTCATTCCTCGATCCGCAGCCGGCCTTCGCCCAGCACCATGCGGCGGGCGTCGACGGCGTCCATGATGCCGAAATCGTGGGTCGCGATGATCACCGAGGTCCCGAGCTTGTTGAGTTCCAGGAACAGCCGCAGCAGCCGGCGGCCAAGCCCGGGATCGACGTTGCCGGTCGGCTCGTCGGCGAGCAGCAGGTCCGGCCGGGCGATCAGCGCCCTCGCGATGGCGGCACGCTGCTTCTCGCCGCCCGACAGGAGCGGCGGCAGCGCGTGCATGCGCTCGCCGAGGCCGACCCAGCGCAGCAGCTCGACCACCTCGGCCCGGTAGCTGGTCTCGGACCGGCCCTGGACGCGCAGCGGCAGCGCCACGTTCTCGTAGGTGGTGAGGTGGTCGAGCAGGCGGAAATCCTGGAACACCACGCCCATGCGCCGCCGCAGGCCGGTGAGCGCCTTGGCCGAGATGCCGCTGACCTCCTCGCCGAAGATCGACACGAGGCCGCGGGTCGGGCGCACCGACAGCAGGATCAGGCGCAGCAGCGTCGTCTTGCCGGCACCGGAGGGACCGGTGAGGAACTGGAACGAGCGCGGCGCGATCCGGAAGCTCACGTCCGACAGCACCTCCGGCCCGAGGCCGTAGCGCATGCCGACATTCTCGAACTGCACAACCGGCCGTTCCGCGCCGGGCAGCAGGCTCTTCATGCTCGCCTGTACGTTCAAAGCCGTGCCGGGTCTCGCCGATCCATCGCTCGCCAATCGCCGGATGGGCGGGCGTTTTCAAGGCCAGCGCAGTTTCACCGACGCTTAACCCTGTTCGGGCACGGTTTCTCAACTGATTTTGCCGTCGGGCTCCGGACTGTCCGATCGGAAACGGCCCCTAATGGAACGAATGGCGCGCGTATGCTGATCGTCTGCCCGAGCTGCGCGAGCGAGTACCGCATCGAGTCCGGCAAGGTCGGGATGGAGGGCCGCTCGGTCCGCTGCGCCGCCTGCCGCGAGACTTGGTTCATCAGCCCGGCCGACGTCCTGGCGGGCCACGAGGCCGAGCTGGCCGAGCGGGAGGGGGCAGAGCCAGACCCGGTCGCCGATGCCGCCTGGCAGGAGGCCGCGGCCACGGTCCGGGCCGCCTCCGAGACGTCCGACCCGTCGCCCGCCCGTCGCCGGGTACCGCCGCCTCCGCCGCGCGCGACGGGCTGGCGCGGCATTCCCGGCCTGTCGCCGTCGCTCGCCGTCGGGCTGACGCTGCTCGCCGCGCTGCCCCTGATCTGCCTGGCGCGCACCAGCGTGGTCCGGACGGTGCCTCAGAGCGCCGCCTTGTTCGCCCGGGTCGGGTTGCCGGTGAATGTCCGGGGTATCGAGATCCGCGACGTCGTGGCCTTCAGCAACCCCGCGGAGGATGGCCGACCGGCGGAACTGGTGATCGAGGGTGACCTCGTCGGCGTTGCCCGGACCGACGTTCCGGTCTCGACCCTGAGTGTCGAGATCCGCGACGCCGCCGGCCGGGCCTTGCGGACCTTCCCGGTCGCCGCGCCCCGGGCGGTGCTCGGCGCGGCCGAGACGGCCCGGTTCCGCGGCAGCCTGGTGAGCCCGCCCGCCGCCGGACGCGCCGTAGTGCTGCGCTTCGCCGACGCCCAGCCGGTGCGCGACGTGCCGCGGGCAGGCACGGGCAGCGACTGAGCGGAGGCGCGAGGGGCCGCGCCCGTCCTGCTCCCGCGCGGATCGTGGTCGCGCGGCCACAGGCTCCCCGGATGTCGGCTGATCCGGTCGCCCGTTCTCTCCGCGCTGGGGTGGCCGACGGCCTGGCCCGTCTGTCCGCCAGTTCGATCACCGTGTCGGGATACCGGGGGATCAGGTTTCAGAACAGCTTGCCCTCAGATAAATTCGGTCAATACTAGTATTAATCGGAACTTATTTGGTTAAGACCGCAATGTTCCGTTGGGCAGGATCCCATTTCCCGCAGGTTCCGCTGAGAAAGCTGGCAGGCACTTGCTCAGAGCCTAAATGTCGAGCAACGTTGCCATCCTTTTGCCCTGATAAGTCGGCTAAAACCCATGCACAGGCTCTGAAAAGGCGTTGTTCACGACGCTTCGGGTCTTTTGAGAGACCTGCGCATCGCTATTGCTTATCGATGTCGGATCTGAAACTCTAGGTGTGCTGCGGCCCCGGCAGGCAGCCCCGCGTGCTCGAATTCAAGGTTGTAGGGCCAATCTGCCGTGAGCGCCAAGACAACGGTCCCGGTCTTTTTCGGAACGACAGAATCCGTCGAGCCGAAGCGGGCGTTCGATTATTGGCGCAGTACGGTCATCACCGGCACGGACCTGGCGCAGCCTGATTCGGAGAAGCCGTTCGCGGCGTCCCGCCTGGTCGCCTCCTCCAGCCATGGGGCGATCTTCCACACGAACAGCAGCCCCTACATCCTGGAGCGCAGGCCGAGCCACATGCGCCAGGATGGGCGTGACGAGGTCGGCATCATGCTGATCGTCCGCGGCAACGGCTATCTCGAGCAGGTCAATAACGGGTCGCTGCTGGGCCCCGGCGATATCAGCTTCCAGACCTGGGGCCGGCCCGGCTCCGCGGCGGGCCTGACCGATTTCGAGGAGATCCGGCTCACGGTGCCCCGGGCCACCTTCCTGGCGCATGTCGGCAATGTCGACGATTTCGCCGCCCGCAAATTCGCCGCCGGCCCGCTCAACGAACTCTTCGCCGCCTATCTCAAGGCTTTCGCCGGGTCGGTCACCAAGATGTCGGACGCGGAGACCGGCATCGCCGTCGAGGGCGCGCTGCACCTGCTGCGCGGCGTCATCACCAGCCAGAATGCGCGGGCCGACGGCGAGCTCTCGGCCAACGCGCTCCGCTCCCTGGCGCTGGCGCGGATCGAGCATCGGCTGCACGATCCCGAATTCGGTCCGGACGCCCTGGCGGCGGATTTGCGGATCTCGCGCAGCCGCCTCTATGCGGCCTTCGCCGGCGGAGAGGGGATCGCCGCCACGATCCGCGACGCCCGGCTCGATCGTGCCCATGACCGGATCGTGATGATGCGCAAGGCGGGCGCCCGCATCGCATCGATCATGGCCAGCTGCGGCTTCACCGATCCGGCCGCCTTCAGCCGCGCATTCCGCCAGCGCTTCGGTTGCTCGCCCCGCGACCTCCTCGCCCAGGGTGAGTGACCGGGCGGGCGCGGCATCGACCGAGCGCGGCCGTTCCCGCGTGCGGCCCGGCACCGCGCCGGCCGGAGGGCTGCCGCATGACGGTGCGGAGGCCGGCGCCAGCGCGGCAGACCTGGCGGATCGGACCTTTAACCGATTGCGCGAAGCTGCCGAATCTGAAACGCCGATGCGACTCAAGCGTATGCCGGCAAGAGTTTCGGCCGGCTCGAGCGTTGCGAAGCGAGGGCACGGTGCGTGTCAAAGATAAAGTCCCGGTCCTGTTCCAGAGTACGGACGACGTAGATCCAAGCAAAGCGTTCGAGTACTGGTGTGATACTGTCTTGCCAGCCGCGGACATCGCGCCCTTCGACTCGGTCATGCCCTTCTCGGCCAGCCGTATGATGGCGGTCTCCGCCCACGGAACGATCATGCGCACCGTCAGCGGCCCGATCGATGTCGAGCGCACGGCGCGCCACATCCGCCGCGACGGGAGCGAGGAGATCTCGATCATGCTGATCGCCGCGGGGCGGGGCTATGTCGAGCAGGGCAATAACGGCGCTCTCCTGCGGCCCGGCGATCTCACGTTCCGCGCCATGGGCCAGCCCGGCGCCGCCGGCAGCCGGGACGGCTACGATGAGATCCGCCTGATGGTGCCGCGTACCGCCTTCCTGGAGCAGGTCGGCAACCCGCAGGACGTGGTCGGGCGCAAGCTCGGCGACACGCCGCTGAAGGGGCTGCTGAAGGCCTATCTCGGCGCGCTGGCGTCGTCCGTGTCCACCATGTCGGAGGCGGAGACCGGGATCGCCGTCGAAGGCGTGCTGCACCTGCTCCGCGGCGTCATTCACGGACAGGCCGGTTCCGCGGACGGCGAACTCTCGACGGAGGCGGTGCGCTCGCTGGCGCTCGCCCATATCCAGCGCCGTCTGCACGAGCCCGATTTCGGCCCGAATGCCCTGGCCGCCGCCCTGCAGATCTCGCGCAGCCGCCTCTACGCCGCGTTTTCCGGCGGACAGGGGATCGCCGCCACGATCCGCGACGCGCGGCTGGACCGCGCGCATGACCGGATCGTGATGATGGGAAGCGCCGGCGCCCGGATCGGGTCGATCATGGCCAGCTGCGGCTTCACCGACCCCGCTGCGTTCAGCCGCGCCTTCCGCCAGCGCTTCGGCTTCTCGCCGCGCGACCTCGCCGCCCAGGGGCGCGGCTGGGGTGCCGTCCAGAACGGCGGCTACCGGTCCGAGGATACACGGCCCCTGGCTCTGCGCGCGTAGCAGAGCAGCTCGGCGCAGCCCGCGAGTGCCGGGTCTCCGGATCGGTCCCGGTCCGGGCGACCTGTCGCGCGCTCCGATCAGATCCGCCCGCCGCGGGGATCGGTGACCGGATTCCCGGAAGCCGTTGCGGCATCCGCCGCATCCCTGGCCGAGCCGGCGACGCGCTGGACAAGCCGGATCGCCGCGACCCCGACCCGGGCGACCCGGATCTGACCCGGCAGCTGACGCGGACCGATCGGACGATACGCCAGGCGCGGGCTGGCCCGCTCGGCCTCCGCGATGGCCTGCCCGAGTGGCAGCGCGGCGATCCGGTCCGCCTCCATGGGCGGGATCCCAAGGGTACGCGCCCAGGCCCGGTCCGTGCGCAACCGTCCCGCGCCATGCAGGCGCCGGAACTGCCGACGCCAGAGATGGCGGCGCACGACCCGGGGGAACGTCTCCATCCGGGCGTCGCAGAGGGCGTCCGGCTCCTCGCAGCGGGACCGGATCGTGTCGGCGACGCCGCCCGGCGCGCGGCCGGTAAGCCGGGCCGAGATCGTCACGCAGACATCGGTCGCGTGCCGGACCCGTAAACCCTGCTCGATCAGCCGGGCGATGAAGGCGCCGTCCTCGCCGAGCGGGATCTCCGGCATGCCGCCGACCGCGCGATAGGCGGCGCGGGTCACCGCCAGCGTCGCGCCGATCGCGGTCCGATGGCAGGGCCAGGGATCGTGCGGGTCCGGATCGATCCGGGCTTCGGCCTCGGTGATCAGGGCGTCGTAGAGATCTTCGAGGCGCCCGCGGGCCGGCAGCGACGGCGGCAGCAAGGCGGCTTCCGCGGCGTCGAGCTCCACCCGGCCGGCGACCGCGTCGGCCCCGGCCTCGATGGCGGCGCGGTTGCGGGCCACCCAGTTCGGCGGCACGCGGCTGTCGGCATCGGTGGACAGGATGATCCCCGCATTCCCCGCATCCCCGAGCCAGGCCGCCGCGGAATCCATGGCCCGGCGCCGCGCCCAGCCGGCATGCGCACCGGAAAAATCCTCGCTCTCCACCCGGACCGGAATCGACAGGGTCGGCACCAGCTGCGCCACCAGGGCGTCGGTCCCGTCCGTGCAATTGTTCAGGAACAGCACCAGCCCGAGGCTGCCCGGGGCCAGCCCGACCTGCGCGTCGACGGCGCGAAGACAGGCCTCGATCCGCTCGATCTCGTTGCGCACCGGGATCGCGATGATCGCGCTGGGCACGGACTCGGCTGGTTGGGTGGTGGGCGTCACCGTCTACGGTCTCCGTCTGGCCCTTCGCGGACGGGTCCGCGCGGGGGCGCTTCGCCTATGCCGCATGCCGCCTGAACGAAACCGGAAGGTTTTGGCGCTTGCAGGCAGACGTCTCCGGCCTCGGTCCATCCCTGTGGCGCCGGCGAAGCTCGGGTGACATCGCGGTTTCCTCGCATCGCCGATTGCCAGACCGCGAAGGAAACTCCGGCGGATCGCGGAACCGGGGGCCCTGTCTCGCTCCGTCACACCAGAATGGGCGCAGGCGAGATGTCCGGGCCCGGCGGACGCTCAGAGCGCCTTCTCCAGCAAACCCTCGATCCATTCCGGCTGGGTCTCGCCCACCGACCGGCCGGTCTCCGCCGTGCCCTTGAAGACGATGAGCGTGCTCTGCATCCGGGCGTTGAACCGGCGCAGCAGATCCTTCTGGCTGTCGAAGTCGATGTCGAAGATCTGCAACTCCTTGAAGCGCGGCTCGGCGGCGAGCTTGGCCAGGATCGGCTTCTGCGTCTTGCAGATCGGGCACCAGGGCGCGCTCACTGCGACCAGGATCGGCTTGCCGCCCTTCTGCGCCGCCTCGAAGGCCGCGGCCGAGAACGGCGTCGCCTCAGCGGCCTCGGCCGGCGTGAGGCAGGCGGTGAGGGCCAGGCAGGCCAGGGCTAGCACGCCGCGACGGCACGTCATCATGGGATTCCTCCGGCGGCACCGACTGTTATCGTCCTTCGGCGTCCACTCGCCGGTCGTTACACGAAAGCGGCGGGAACGCCTCCGCGGTCGCGCGTCTCCCGCGATCCCGGCGCGTCACATCATCGAGAGGCCACGCCCGACCGGTCCTGCTCGACCAGATCCGCGATGTCCTGCGCATCCACCGCGTCCATCGGCCGCCGGATCCGCAGGGCGCGCGTCGGCGCTCCGGCCCGCATCACCAGCACGATGGTCTCCATGTCGGGGCAGCCGGGATCGGCGCAGGCGATTTCGTTGACCGCGAGCGCATCCGCCTCGCTCAGGCCCAGAGCGCCGATCAGGTCCCGTTTCAGCCGCGCCGCGATCTCCGCTCGCTCGGCCGAGCGCGCGCGCCACGCTTTCAGACTTACGAAAGCCATGCCGAATGGTCATCCCTCTGGCGAAGGCCGCTCTGCTATGCCCGTCCCACGGGGACGCGATGCGATTCGACCGAGCGCGATCCGATCGTGTTGCGCCTTTCAGGGGACCTTGCAAATCGCCCGTTGCGGAGCGTGTCGTCCTGCGCTGAACAGGGCGGTGGGAGTTTTGTGAGAGGCTCTCCTTCGGGTCAAGCAGTCGGCCCCCGATCGTGACCGAAACAAACGACGTGCTCGACCGTAATGCCTGCGCGCGGGCAGAGGACATGAGAAGTTGCGACCCTGGCGAGACGGACCGGGCGACCGGCGGAGCTATCACCACGGGAACCTCAAAGAGGCCCTGATCGAGGCCGCGCGTCGGTTCATCGCCGAACGCGGGATCGGCGGTTTCGCGCTGGTGGACGCCGCCCGCCTTGTCGGGGTGACGCCGGCTGCCCTGTACCGGCACTTCCGTGGCCGCGAGGCGCTGCTGGAGGAACTGGCCGGGCGCGGCTTCGCGGAACTGGCGGCGCGGCTCGCCCGGGCATTGACCTCCCGGGGCACGCCCCTCGAACGCTTCACCCGCATGGGCGAGGCCTACCTGGCTTTCGCCGAAGAGGAGCCGGCCTATTACGCGGCGATCTTCGAGACCCGGGGCATGCCCGCCGAGCCGTCCGACACCGATGCGCCGCCCGGTCGGCCATCGCCGTTCGACCTGCTTGTCGAGGCGCTGCAGGCGACCTTCGCGGACGGGTTCGGGGGCGTCGCGCCCCGGTTCATCGCGCTCGAAGTCTGGGCGCTGGCGCACGGCATCGCGACCCTGTCGGCTGCCGGGCATCTGCCGCGGGGGCCGGGCTTTCCGGACAAGTACGAGCTTCTGCGCGCCGGGGTGCTGGCCCTGGTCCACGGCGTCGCGCAGCCCGGCGGACCCAGGAACGCGGTCTGACGACCGGATCCGGGACCGATCATCCGCCCGTATCGCGCCCCGTCACGTTTCGCGGAGGTGCCGCCGACGCGTCGCGATGACGTTCGCGAACACGGCCGCCCGGCCTTGAAAGGCTGCCGGGGCACCCGCATGTTAACTCCGTTCACATGAGCAGCGGAGCCAAGCCGTGACCACGCAAACCTCCTCTCCCTGGGCGACCGGCAAGCTCTGCCGCTCCGGCCCATTTCCCCGTCGTTCCCTCGAGATCGGCGCGATCGTCGTCGGCTTCATCTACTGGTGGCCGGTCGGCCTCGCACTCATCGCCTGGAAGTTCGCGGGTTACCCGGCCTTCGCCGAAATGCGGGACGCCGCGCGCCGGGGTGTCGCCGGCTTCGAGGGCGGTGGCCGTTCGGCCTCCCGCTTCGCCCGTGCCTTCGAGGCGGCCAATCGCGGTGGGACCGGCAATGCCGCCTTCGACGCCTATCGCCGCGCCGAGCTCGACCGGCTCGAGGCCCAGCGCAAGGCGCTGGAAGACGAGAGCCGTGCCTTCACGGATTTCGTCGAGGAGCTGCGGCGGGCCAAGGACCGCGAGCAGTTCGACGCCTTCATGGCCAAGCGCCGGAGCGAGGGCGGTTCCTTCACCGCCTGATCGCCCCTTTCGGGCGGGCCCCGGCCGACAAGCCGGGGCCCGCCCGGGATGCGTTACGCCGCCCGCACCGTGTCGAGGAAGCGGGAGACTTCCGCCGTGAGATGCTCGGACTGGCGCGACAGTTCCGAGGCGGCGTCGAGCACCTGCGCCGCCGATCGTCCCGTCCCCTCGGCGGCATCGGCGACGCCCGCGATGTTGCTGGTGACCTCACCGGTGCCCGCTGCCGCCTGGGCGACGTTGCGGACGATCTCCTGGGTCGCCGCGCCCTGCTCCTCCACCGCCGCGGCGATCGAGGTCGCTACGGTGCTGATTTCCTGAATGCGGGTCGTGATCGTGCCGATCGCCGTCACGGCCTGGCCGGTGGACGCCTGGACCCGGGCGATCTGCCCGGCGATCTCTTCCGTCGCCTTGGCGGTCTGCTCGGCGAGCGCCTTCACCTCGGAAGCCACCACAGCGAAGCCCCGGCCCGCATCGCCGGCCCGGGCCGCCTCGATCGTCGCGTTGAGGGCCAGCAGGTTGGTCTGCCCGGCGATCGAGGAGATCAGCCCGACGACATCGCCGATCCGGGCCACGGCGCTGCTCAGCTCATGCACCAGCGCACTGGTCTGCCCGGCCTCGTCGGCGGCGCCCTGAGCGAGCTTGGCCGAGCTGTCCATCTGCCGCCCGATCTCCTGGACCGACGAGCCCAGCTCCTCGGCGGCGGCCGCCACGGTGTTGACGTTGCTCGCCGCCTCCTCCGCCGCCGAGGCCACGGCGTCGGACTGGGCCGATGTCCGCCCCGCTATGGTCGACATCGCGCTGGCGGTCGCCTGGAGTTCGGTGGCCGATGACGAGACCCGCCCGATGATCCCGCCCACCGCCTTCTCGAAGTTCTCGGCCATCTGACGCAGGGCCGCCTTGCGCTGCTGCTCCGCGGCGACCCGCGACTGGGCCGCCTCCGCTTCGAGAGCGCGGGTGCGGATCAGGTTGTCCTTGAACACCTCCACGGCGGCCGCCATCGCGCCGATCTCGTCGCGCCGCTCGCGCGCGGGCACCGCCACGCCGGTATCGCCGCCGGCAAGCCGCGACATGACGTCCGTCATCCCTTGGATCGGACGTGAGATGCGCAGCAGGGAGAAGGTCGCAGCCCCGAGCGCCGCGACGACCGAGAGGATCACGTTGACCCAGGCGGCCGCGGAGGCCGTCTTGGCCCGCGCGACGGCCTCGCCGACTTCCCGGGTCGCGTTCCGCTCGTTCAGGGCGACCAGGCGGGAGAGCGTGGCGCGGGCGTCGTCGTAGATCTTGACCGTGTCGGCACCGCTGAGCAGGGCCAGGGCCTCCGCCTGCTTCCCGGAGGCGATCATGCGGCGCATCTCGCCATCGACCCGCTCGTAGCGGCTCCAGAGATCCGCGAATGCATCGTAGAGGCTCCGCTCGTCGGCGCCCGAGATCAGAGCCTCGTAAGCCTTCCGACGCTCGCTGAGCTGCGCGAGCGTTGCCGCAAGCTGAGCCTCGCCGGCGCGCAGGTGCTCGGGATTGTTGGAGAGCGTCATCAGGCGGAACTGCTTGATACGCACCTCCGAGGTGGCGACCTCGACCTCGTTGATCCGGGTCACGGATGGCAGCCAGTTGCCCGCGACGTCCGTCATCGACTGCCGGATATCGGCCAGCTCGATGATCGATAAGCTTCCCTGTCCCACCGCCATCAGTGCAAACAGCCCAAAGATCGCGGCAAGTGTCGTTTTGAGGGAAACGGTGAGGCGCATGGCTGTGACCGAGTTCACGGGGACGGCGCCAGCTAGCAGCCCGTGGTTCTCTTTGGAAAGACCTTGGCGGAGGCGAGTCCTGTTTAATCCGCGGCCTGACGAGAAATTTATCTGCGCTATTAATATTAGATGTGAATGGTTATTCTATGGCCTTCTATGGCATTGAGGATCGTATTCGAAAATTGTGTTTCTCGGGTTCGAAATATCCTTCCGCTTCGCCCAATCAAATTCGATTGGACTTGCCGAGACGAAGGAGAAAATATTTTTGACGTGCCGCGGCGGGTGCTCGCCGTAAAGTAGTGCGAACTCGCAACCGCACGACTTGCGCACCAAGCCCGAACCGGGCGGACCCGTCGCATCGTCGCGGCGCGAATATGCATATTCGCGCCGCTCGACGTTGCACCTCGGTGCACGCTCCGGCATTCCTGCCCCGGCGGAATGGAGGGATGTGCGATGCCGACGGGTCGGGTCACGGTGGTCGATCACCCTCTGGTGCAGCACAAGCTCACCTATCTCCGGGACAAGGACCGGTCGACGAAGGGTTTTCGCCAGCTGCTGAATGAAATCGGCATGTTGCTGGCCTACGAAGTCACGCGGGACCTGCCGCTGGAGCCCGTCACCATCGAGACGCCGATCCAGCCGATGGAGGGGCGGCAGATCCAGGGCAAGAAACTGGTCTTCGCCCCGATTCTGCGGGCCGGGATCGGTTTCCTCGACGGGATGCTGTCGCTGGTCCCCTCGGCGCGGGTCGCCCATATCGGGCTGTACCGCGACCCGGAGACGCTCGAGGCGGTCGAGTACTACTTCAAGGCGCCGTCCGATCTCGCCGACCGGACCGTGCTGGTGCTCGATCCGATGCTCGCCACCGCGAATTCCGCCATCGCGGCCCTCAACCTGCTGAAGGCCCGGGGCGCCTCGGACCTGCGCTTCGTCTGTCTGCTGGCGGCCCCGGAAGGGCTCGCCAAGTTCCAGGCCGCGCATCCGGATGTCCCGGTCTGGACGGCCGCCATCGACAGCCACCTGAACGACCACGGCTACATCGTGCCCGGACTCGGGGATGCCGGAGACCGGATGTACGGCACCCGGTAGGTCCGCGCTCCCGGCGCGGTCCCCCGCAGAGGACGATCGCCGTTCCGGGCGGTGTTACTCGGTCCGGCCAAGTGCACATTGTATTCACGCCGCCGAATGCTACAAAAATCGTCCGACCCCCGATGCGACGCCACAAGCCGCACGGCCCGGAGGAGGAAACAGCATGGCGATGGATCGCAGCGTGACGAGCCGGGCTCTGGCCCTGCTGGCGGCCGCCGGACTCTTGGCCGCGGGTGAGGCGCGGGCGGCCGACCCGATCCGGATCGGGGTGATCGCCGAGGCGCAGTCGGTGGTCGGCGCCTCGATCCCGCAGGCGGTCCAGCTCGCCGCCGACGAGATCAACGCCAAGGGCGGCATCGACGGCCGTCAGATCCAGGTGGTCTCCTACGACGACAAGAGCTCGGCCTCCGACGCCGTCCGGGCGTTCCAGCGCGCGGTCTCGGAGGACAAGGTCCACCTCGTCATCGCCAGCTACATCTCCGAGGTCGTGCTGGCCCTGATGCCGTGGTCGGCCCGCCTCAAGACCCCGATGATCACACCGGGCGCGGCCTCCAACGAGATCAGCCTCGCGGTCCATAAGGATTACGCCCGCAACAAGTACACCTTCCACGGATACCTCACCTCCGCGGCGTTGGCGCAGTCGATCTGCGACTCGACCAAGGACATGCTGCTCGACTTGATGAAGGTGAAGACGGCGGCGATCATGAGCGAGGACGCCGCCTGGACCCGCCCGCTGGATGCCGGTTACGAGAAATGCCTGCCCGAGATCGGCGTGAAGGTCGTCGACCACATCCGGTTCTCGCCGGATACGGGCGACTTCACCCCGATCTACAAGAAGATCGAGGCAGGCAAGCCCGACCTGATCGTCACCGGCATCTCGCATGTCGGCGTGCAGCCCACCGTGCAATGGCGCAACCAGCAGGTGCCGCTGGCCATGACCGGCATGAACTCGCAGGCGACTTCCTCGACCTTCTGGGCCAACACCAATGGGGCGACCCAGGGCGTCATCTTCCAGAGCATCGCGGTGCCGGGCGCCGCGATCACCGACAAGTCCCTCGCCTTCAGCGAGGCGTTCAAGAAGCGCTTCGGCAGCGATCCGTCCTATGCCGGCTACATGGCCTACGATCAGGTCTACTACACTGCTGACGCGGTGAAGCGCGCAGGTAGCACCGAGGCCGACAAGCTGGTCGACGCCCTGGAGAAGACCGACTGGGTCGGCACGGTCGGCCGCACCCAATTCTACGGCAAGGACGAACCGTTCACCCACTCGATCAAGTACGGGCCGGGCTTCGTCACCGGCCTGATGGCGCAGTGGCAGGACGGCAAGCAGGTGGCGATCTGGCCGACCAGCCTCGCCCAGGGCAAGATCGTGCTGCCCCCGTCCGTCAAGGCGGCGGCGCGCTAGGCTCGCGCCCCGGGGGCGCGTGCTTGCCAAGCGCCCCCATTGCCGCAAGTACAGCCGGACCGCGCCTCCGGGCCCGGCCCGGAATTCGCACGCGTTGAGGATGCTTCGATGGCCAGCACTGCCCTGCCCGAGACCATGCGCCGGATCCATTTCACGGGACCGGGCGGGCCGGAGGTGATCGCCGTCGAGACGGCGCCGCTGCCGAGCCCCGGGCCGGGACAGGTGCTGATCGAGGTGGTCGCCGCCGGCGTGAACCGCCCGGACGTGATGCAGCGCGCCGGCCTGTACCCGCCGCCGCCCGGCGCCACCGAGATCCCGGGCCTCGAAGTCGCCGGCCGCGTCGCCGCGCTCGGCGAGGGCGTCGACACTCTTACGGTCGGCGAGGAGGTCTGCGCCCTGGTGATCAGCGGCGGCTACGCCGAATTCGCGGTGGCCGAGGCGTCCCATTGCCTCCCGCGCCCGAAGTCCCTGTCGCTGGTCGACGCGGCCGGTCTGCCGGAGACCTTCTTCACGGTCTATTCCAACGTCGTTCAGCGCGGCCGGCTCGCCAAGGGCGAGAGCTTCCTGGTGCATGGCGGGTCGAGCGGCATCGGCGCCACCGCGATCCAGATCGCCAAGCATGTCGGCGCCCGGGTCTTCGCCACGGCAGGGTCGGCCGAGAAGTGCCGGTTCTGCGAAGAGCTCGGGGCCGATGCGGCGATCGACTACAAGCAGGCGGATTTCGCCGAGGAGATCAAGCGCCTCACCGACGGGCGCGGCGTCGACGTGATCCTTGACATGATCGGCGCGAGCTACCTCGCCCGCAATCTCAAGTCCCTGGCCCCCGACGGCCGGCTGGTGATGATCGCCCTGATGGGCGGGTACAAGGTCGACGGCCTGAACATCACCCCGATCATGCGCAACCGCCTGACCTTCACAGGCTCGACCCTCCGGCCCCGCCCGAAGGCCGACAAGGCCGCGATCGCCGACGGGCTGCGCAGGGATGTCTGGCCGGAGCTCGAGGCCGGACGGATCCGGTCGGTCACCCACGCCACGTTCCCGCTGGAGCAGGCCGAGAAGGCCCACGCATTGATGGAGTCGAGCGCCCATCTCGGCAAGATCCTGCTCACCACCGGTCGTTGACCGGCGCGATCGGCAGGAACCCGCTTCGACGGCGCCGCGTTGGCGGCCGGTAACGAAATCGTGTCGCGCGCGCCGCGGTCGAGCGGGAGGAACTGGATATGGCCGAGAAACTCAATCAGCAGGAAAGCCGGCAGGGTGAGCGCGGCAAGCCCGTGCTGTGGGTCCTGGTCGCCAGTCTCGTCCTCCTGGCGATCGCGACCGTGGGCCTGCTGACCTG
Organism: Methylobacterium brachiatum; assembly: GCF_900113845.1. Lineage (NCBI taxonomy): Bacteria > Pseudomonadati > Pseudomonadota > Alphaproteobacteria > Hyphomicrobiales > Methylobacteriaceae > Methylobacterium > Methylobacterium brachiatum. The sequence goes on from NZ_FOQW01000019.1 coordinate 56,465, forward strand.
GAACGGCGCCAACTCGCCGAAGGATTACGCCAGCCAGAGCCAGGACGCGTCGCGGCGCGAGGTGACCGGCTCGGTCAACGGCCAGTCCGGCGGCGCGACGCCGTCGAACAGCAGCGCAGTCCCGGGCGGCAACCCGTCCTATCCGCAGCCGGCCCAGCCGAACGCGAATGGCGGAACCGCGAAGTGAGAATGTGATGAGGGGCGGCGCCCGGCGCCGCCCGGCCTGACGGTCGATGCCGGCGCCTCAGCGCGTCGGGATCGGCGTCGGCCCGCGATAATCGTAGAAGCCGCGCTTGGCCTTCCGGCCGAGCCAGCCGGCCTCGACATACTTCACGAGAAGCGGGCAGGGCCGGTACTTCGAATCGGCGAGCCCCTCGTAGAGCACCTGCATCACCGACAGGCAGGTATCCAGGCCGATGAAGTCGGCGAGCTGGAGCGGGCCCATCGGGTGGTTCGCGCCGAGCTTCATGGCGGTGTCGATCGACTCGACCGATCCGACGCCCTCGTAGAGCGTGTAGATCGCCTCGTTGATCATCGGCAGCAGGATGCGGTTGACGATGAAGGCCGGGAAATCCTCCGACATCGTCGAGATTTTGCCGAGCTTGGCGATGAACGCCTTGGCCGATTCGTATGTCGAATCCTCGGTTGCGATGCCGCGGATCAGCTCGACGAGCTGCATCACCGGCACCGGATTCATGAAGTGGATGCCGATGAACCGCTCCGGCCGGTCGGTCGCTGCGGCGAGCCGGGTGATCGAGATCGACGACGTGTTGGTCGCCACGATCGCGTCGGGCCGCAGCGAGGCGCAGAGGCTGGAGAAGATCTCGCGCTTGGTCGCCTCGTTCTCGGTTGCGGCCTCGATCACGAGGTCGGCCGGGCCGAGATCGGCGAAGCTGTGGGCCGGCTTGATCCGGGCCCGGATCGCCCGGCTCTCGGTCTCGTCGATGGTGCCCTTCGAAACGAGCCGTGACAGGCCGCCATCGACCGCGGCTAGGCCGTTCTCGAGCCGGTTCGGGTCCCGGTCGTTCAGCAGCACATCGAGACCCGCGGTGGCGCAGACCTGCGCGATGCCGCTCCCCATCTGGCCCGCGCCGATGATGCCGACCCGCTTGATCTCCATGTCCATCTGTCGACCTGTGCCCCCATACAGACGTTGCTGCGCGACTGCCCAGAAGGGGGTCGACTGCGCCAACGCCGCGGCCCGTGCGGAGACGGGCCGTCCCAGACTTCTAGACCATTCTTGTTCGCAGAAGGAACCCGCGGAAACGCCTGCGGCGACAATGCTGGCCCGGTGAACCCGGCCAGGCCAGCCTTGTCGTTACTGGCCCTTCGCCTTCCCGATCTCCGACTGCAGATCTGGCACAACCTGGAATAGGTCTCCGACCAGGCCGTAATCCGCGACCTGGAAGATCGGCGCATCCTCGTCCTTGTTGATGGCGACGATGACTTTCGAATCCTTCATCCCGGCGAGGTGCTGGATCGCCCCGGAGATGCCGACCGCCACGTAGAGATCGGGCGCCACGACCTTGCCGGTCTGGCCGACCTGCCAGTCGTTCGGCGCGTAGCCGGCATCGACCGCGGCCCGCGAGGCGCCGACCGCCGCGCCCAGGACGTCCGCAAGCGGCTCGATCAGGGCGTGGAATTTCTCCGAGGAACCGAGCGAACGGCCACCCGAGACGATGATCCGGGCCGAGGCCAGCTCCGGCCGGTCGGACTTGGCGATCTCCTCGCCCTTGAAGGTCGAGCCGCCGGCTTCCGGCGCCGCAGCCGAGACGGCTTCGATGGGAGCGGCCGCACCGCCCTCTTCGGCTGCCTTGAACGCCGCGGTGCGGACCGTGATCACGGTCTTGCCGGCGGGGATCTGGACGGTCTGGATGGCGTTGCCCGCGTAGATCGGCCGCTCGAACGTGTCGGGCGCCACGACCTTGATGATGTCCGAGACCTGCGCGACGTCGAGCAGGGCGGCCACCCGCGGCAGGACGTTCTTGCCCGTGGTCGAGGCCGAGGCGATGATGATGTCGTAGGGCCCGGCGATCGACGCGATCAGCGCCGCCACCGGCTCGGCGAGGTCGTGGTCGTAGGCCGCGTCCTCGGCGTTCAGGACCTTCTCGACGCCGTCGAGCTTGGCCGCCGACTCGGCCACCGGCTTCGAGCCGCTGCCCAGCACGAGGGCGTGGACCGGCGCGCCGATAGCCTTGGCGGCGGTCAGCGCCTTCAGCGTACCGTCCTTGATCTGGCCGTTGCCGTGCTCGACGAAGAGGAGAGTCGTCATGTGCGCGTGAACCTCGGTTGCGGCTGGCCGCGCTCGACCGTCTCGACGGGAACGCGGCCCAGCTCAGGAAAGAATCAGATGACGCCGGCTTCGACCTTGAGCTTCTGCACGAGTTCGGCCGCCGACCCGACCTTGACGCCCGCGGAACGTCCCGGCGGCTCGGAGGTCTTGAGCACCTTGAGCCGCGGGGTCACGTCGACGCCGAGACCCTCGGGGCTCAGCTCCTCGAGCGGCTTCTTCTTCGCCTTCATGATGTTCGGCAGGGAGGCGTAGCGCGGCTCGTTGAGGCGCAGATCGGTTGTGACGATCGCCGGCAGCTTCAGGCTCAGGGTCTGGAGCCCGCCATCGACCTCGCGGGTCACGTCGATGCTGCCGTCGCCCGGCTCGATCTTGTACGCGAAGGTGCCCTGCGGCCAGCCGAGCAACGCGCCCAGCATCTGGCCGGTCTGGTTGGAATCGTCGTCGATCGCCTGCTTGCCCAGGATCACGAGCTGGGGCGTTTCCTTCTCGACCACGGCCTTCAGGAGCTTGGCCACGGCCAGGGGCTCGCAAGTCACGTCGGTCTTGACGAGGATCGCCCGGTCGGCGCCCATGGCGAGCGCGGTGCGCAGGGTTTCCTGCGCCTGCTGCGGGCCGATCGAGACGGCCACGATCTCGGTGACGGTGCCCTTCTCCTTCAAGCGGATCGCCTCCTCGACGGCGATCTCGTCGAAGGGGTTCATCGACATCTTGACGTTGGCGAGCTCGACCCCGGAGCCATCGGCTTTCACGCGGATCTTGACGTTGTAGTCTACCACCCGCTTGACGGGCACCAGCACCTTCATGGCGGTCTCGATCCTTCCCCGGGGATTCTTGTCGTCGGACCCGCCGGTCCCTCGCGCGTTCGGCGCTCAGGCTGGGCAGGCACGCAAAGCGGGCGGACCGTAACGGCCACATTTCCGCCTTGTCAACGCGGCGTCGTCGAGCGTCCCGGGAAAGGCTTCGTCGGGCTCACGCAGTCTTCATCGCCGCACTGGGCGATTCGGGTCAGCGATTGGCGCCCGGCACCCAGAGCACGTCGTCGGCCCCGTCGGCATTCGCGGTCCGGCTCGCCACGAACAGGAAGTCGGAGAGGCGGTTCAGGTACTGGATCGCCTCCGGCGAGACGATCTCGTCCTCCCGGTCGGCGAGGCTGACCGCCAGGCGCTCGGCGCGCCGGCAGACGGTCCGGGCGAGGTGGAGCGCCGCGGAGGCCGGGGACCCGCCGGGCAGGACGAAGGATTTCAGCGGCGGGATCGTCGCGTTCAGGGCGTCGATGTCGCGCTCCAGCCGCTCGACCTGGCTGGCGACGATGCGCAGCGGCTCGTAGGGCAGGGGCTCCGGGCTCGGCGGGGTGGCGAGGTCGGCGCCGAGATCGAACAGGTCGTTCTGGATCGCCCCGAGCATCCGGTCGAGGGCGCCCTCCGTATGCAGGCGGACCATGCCGATGCAGGCATTGGTCTCGTCGACCGTGCCGTAGGTGTCGACCCGCAGGTCGGCCTTCGACCGGCGCTGCCCATCCGCCAACGCGGTGGTGCCCTTGTCGCCGGTGCGTGTGTAGATCCGGTTGAGCTTGACCACGGGAGCTGCGCCTCGAAACGGCCGCCACGCCGGCGGGTCCGTGAACGGTAGGGCGTAGAGCCCTTCCGCTGGCGGCGCAATCGGTCGCGATCTTAGAACGTGTAACCGATCTTGCCGCCGAAATTGGTCAGGCCGCGGTTGTTCGCGCAGAGCCCGGCATTCGACATGTGCTCGACGGTCGCCATGACGCTCCAATGCTCGGTCAGGCGGTAGCCGAGTGCCGCCGCCTCGCGGAACATCGGCGAGCAGCCCAGGGTGTTGAAGCCGTAGGGCGTCTGCGCCTTGGGCCCGGTATAGCCGTTATGGGCGACGCCGCCGAAGAAGCCGTCGAGGAACACGCGCCGGCCGAAGGTCTCGGGGAACAGGTCGACGGTCCAGGTGGCGCCGAGATAGGCGTAGCTGGTCCGGCCGCCGGTGTTGTAGCTGCCGCCCACCGTCGGGCGCGGCACGAAGGCCTGCCAGAACGGATCGGCGCTGACCTGCGGCTTGGCGAACAGGATCTCGCCGTTGACGTTGGCCTTGCTGAAGCCCGGGAGCTTGCCCTCGGCGCTGCCGGGATCCTGCACGGAACCGCCGATGCGCACCTCCGAGACGATGCTGAGCGGCTGGGCCGGTGCCGCGTAGGCCACCGGCCGCAGAGGCGCATCGGCCGCGAAGGCCGGCAGGATCGCCGCACCGATGATGAGGCTGGCGGTGCAGAGACGGAAGGCGGCAATCATGGGGCTCGGCCGGTTAGGCAAGTCGGTCTGGCTCAACCGACCGTAGCACGGGCCTCGCTCCAGCCGCCGGCCAATTCATCCCGCTCCCCCGCAAAAGGTAAGCGGTGCGGCGGCACGGTCACACCGGCGCGTTCTCGCGCGCGATGGTTGCCGACTTATCGCCGCGGGGCACGACCCTCAGGCCGAGCGCCACCAGACGACGCCCATGATGATCAGGATCGCCACGAATTGCAGCAGCACCCGCAGGCGCATGAGCTTCTGGGAGAGGTTGGCGTTGCCGCCCCGCATCATGTTGGCGAGGCCGAACACCAGAACCACGGCGACCGCCGCGCAGGCGACGAGAACGAGCAGATTGGACGACATGGGAGGCGGGATCCGAACCCGGCGGGCGCCGGGAACCGGGGCGCCGCCGCTTGGCGAGACGAGTGGCGTTCAACGCGGGCTGCCGAGAGAAATCCGGGTCGGCGCCCGCGGGCGTTCGAGGGAGATAGGGCGCGACCTCAATTGCGCCGGAGCAGGCGCTCGAAATAGTCGAGTTCCTCCCGCGGCCGGGTGGGGTCGCCGAGCTTGCGCCGCAGCTCCTCCATGATGCGCCGCGCGCGCTGGACGGCGGATTCGTCCGCGGTCGGGACCCGGACGCGGCCGTCGCTCATGTCGCGGCCCTTGGTCGGACGGCCCAGCGGGTCGTCGTCGCGGGTGCCGGCCTGACCCTGCTGCCCCGGTTGCTGGCCGCCATCCTGCTGGCCTTCGCCCTGGCCCTCGGCCATCTCCTGCATCTGCTGCGCCATGCCCTCGGCGCCCTTCTTGAGCCCTTCCAGCGCGCGGCCCTGGGCATCGACCGCCTCGTCGGCATCGCCCTGTTTGAGCGCGTTCTCGGCCTCGCGCATGGCGTCCTCGGCGTCGGAGAGGCCCTGCTCGCCGCGCATGCCGTTCTCCTTCATGCGCTGTTCGAGATCCTCCAGGCGCTGGCGGAGCGCCTGCTGGCGGTCGCCGACATCGCCCTGCTGGCCTTGGCCCTGTTGGCCTTGGCCCTGTTGGCCCTGGCCGCGCTGCCCCTGTCCTTGCTGGCCTTGGCCCTGTTGACCTTGGCCCTGTTGTCCCTGACCTTGCTTGCCCTGGCCCTGCTGCGGACGGCCCTGCTGCCCGCGGTTGCCCTGCTGGCCCTGTTGCTGCTGGCCGCGATTGGACGGACGCTGGCTGCCGCGCGGCTCCTGCCCGTCCTTGTAGGTCTCGTCGCGCAGGCCCTGCTGTTCGCGCGTCATCGCGTCGAGGTCGCGCATCTGCTTCTGCATCTCGCGGCTGGCCTGATCGGATTTGCCGCCCTTCTCCGCGGTCTGCAGGTTCTCCAGGATATTGCGCAGCTGCTCCATCAGGCGCTGCGCCTCGGCGGTGTCGCCGCGCTTCATCGCCTCGGCCATGTCCTGAATCATCTGGTCGAGATCCTCGGGCGTGACCGTCTTCGATGACTGGTTGGTCTGGCCCTTCTCGCCCGGATCGCGCGGCTGGCTTTTCTGCTTCTCGGCCATCTGCGACAGGAACTTGTCCAGCGCCTGCTTGAGGTCCTGGGTCAACCGCTTGATCTCGTCGTCGGGCGCATTGCGCTCGATCGCCTCCTTCAACCGGTCCTGCGCCTGCCGCAGCTGCTTCTCGGCATCCGACAGGTCCCCGTCCTCGATCTTGAGCGCCATCTCCCAGAGAAGGTCGGCGACATCGATCAGGTCGGCATCGGTCTTGGCCTTGCGCAGGCGCTCCGTGGCGGTCCTGAGACCGAGGAACACCGGCGGCTGCGGCGTGAACATGTCGGGCGCGACGAGGAGCGCATCGAGGGCGCCCTGCACCCAGAGCCGGTCGGAATCGGGCGCCGTGACGAGGCGGCGGCGATCCTCCGCGAGCGCGCGTGCCAGGGGATCCCGGAACGGACGGGCCGGCAGCGTGATCTCGGTGTCCTTCGTGCGTCCCTCCTGGCCGGCCTCGTCCTTGACGACGATCTGGTAGCGCACCCGCGCACCCGACCACGGGCTGTCGGTCAGATCGACCAGGGTCTTGGTGTCGGTCTCGCCGGAGGCGTCGGCCGGCAGCGCCAGGTTGATCCGCGGGATCGGCGCCAGCGAGCGCCCGGCTTTCAGCGGCTCGATCACGCCCTCGGCGGAGCTGATGCCGTAATCGTCCTTGGCCCGATATGTGAGGTTGAAGGTGCCGCGGCCGTTCACCTCGGGACCGCCGACGGCCGTCACCTCGGGCGGCCGGTCCGGGATCGCCTCGACGGTCAGCTTCTGGCGACCGGCCGGCGTGACGATCACTAATTCGGCGCCGCCGACGATCCGGTAGCGCTCCTCGCGCAGGTCCGGCCGCTCCTCCTGCCCGGGGATCGGCGTGAGCCCGGCAACCGGCGTCAGGGTCGTGTTCGCTGCCGCTCTGCCCTGGCCGGCGATGCGCACGATCAGCTGCGCGTTGACCGGCGCCCGCAGGTGCTGGTCGCTGCCATCCATGGCGATCAGAAGCGGCGGCAGCCGCGTGTAGAGCGGCGGATCGATCCAGCCGTCCACCCGGAAGTTCGGCCCCGGCGCGACCGCTTCGTGCCAGTCGAACGCGGCTCCGATCCGCTCGCGCCATTCGGGGCCGGCCACGAACAGGCTCGCGACCGCGGCGACGACGATCCCGGCGCGCAGGGCGTAGGGGTCGCGCCGGGTCATGCCGGGGCGCGGCAGCCCGACCTTGAGGGCCGCCACCGCGTGGGCGGCCCGGCGCTGGTGCAGCGCCCAGAGGGTCCGGCTGCCCGGATCCGCGGCGCCGACCGCCAGCGAATCCTGCGCCGCCGAAGCCGGCCCGTGACGGAGCGCCGGATCGCGCGCGGCCGCCTCCCGGTCGAGCCGGGCCAGGGCGACCCGGCGGTCCGGTCGGGCGAGATGGATGAGGGGCAGGAGCGCGACGACCAGCAGGATCGCCAGGACGGCCAACCCGATCTGGCGCCAGAGCGGGGCGAGATCGAGCCACAGCCCGGCCCAGGACAACGCGAGGAACAGCAGCAGGACGCCGAGACCGCGCCAGAGCACCGGCCAGGCCTGTTCCCACAGGGATGCCGCCCTTGCCTGGGCCACGAGCCGGTCCAGCCGCGCGGCGGCCGCCTGTCCCGTGTCGGTGCCGGTCGCGCCGGTGTCGTTGCCGAAGCCGTCCCTGTCGATCACGCCGACCGTTCCGCCTCATGCCAAAGGATAGGCCGCCGGCAACCGGGGGGATCCGGGCTCCGACGATCAGAGGCTAGCATGGTGGGCCGCGCCGGTCGGCGGGTCAAATCGGCGCGACCGGGGCCGCCAATCAGTTATGCGCCTGGATGAAGTTGCGCACCTGCGGGTAGATCTGCGTCTCCCAGCGCTTGCCGGCGAAGACGCCGTAATGGCCGACGCCGGCCTGGAGGTGGTGGGTCCGCATATACGGCGCGAGCCCGGTGCAGAGGTCGTGGGCCGCCATGGTCTGGCCGGGGGCGCAGATGTCGTCGCGCTCGCCCTCGACGGTCATCAGCGCCGTGCGGCGGATCGCTCCGAGGTCGATCGGCGCGCCGCGGTAGCGGAGCTCGTTCTTGGCGAGGGTGTAGTCCTGGAACACCGTCTTGACCGTTTCCAGGTAGAACTCGGCCGCGAGATCGAGGACGGCGAAATACTCGTCGTAGAACGTCTCGATCGCCTCTGCCTTGGAGTCCTCGCCGTTGGCCATGTGCCAGAACAGGTCGGTATGGCCCTGGACGTGGCGCTTCGTGTTCATGGACATGAACGCCGAGACCTGCACGAAGCCCGGATAGACCCGGCGGCCGGCGCCCTTGTGCCGGGCCGGGACCGTGGCGATCAGGTTCTTCTCGAACCATTCGATCGGCTTCGAGGTCGCGAGCTCGTTCACGCCGGTCGGGTTGATCCGGCAATCCACCGGCCCGGCCATCAGGGTCATGCTGCGCGGCGCCGCCGCATCCTTCGCCTGTGCCATGACGGCAGCGGCGACCAGCGCCTGCACGGCCGGCTGGCAGACGGCGACCACGTGCGAGCCCTCGCCCATGGTCTGGAGGAACTGGACCAGGTGGGCGACGTACTCGTCGAAGCCGAACCGGCCCGCCGAGACCGGGATGTCCCGGGCGTTGTGCCAGTCGGTGATGTAGACGTCGTGGTCGGGCAGCATCGTGCGCACGGTGGCGCGCAGCAGCGTGGCGAAATGGCCCGACAGCGGCGCGACCATCAGCACCTTGGGCTGCTCGGTGTGGATGTCCTTCTTGAAGTGGAGCAGGGTGCCGAACGGCGTGACTTCGACGGCCTCCTCGCGGACCGGCACGCTTCGGTTGCCGACGTCGACCGCTTCGATCCCGTAGGCGGGCCGCGCGAAGGTCAGTCCGGCGCGCATCATCATGCGGGCATTGGCCGACATCCACCGGGCGGGCTCGCTCCAGCGGATCCAGGGCGACCAGGCGTCGTTCAGCATCCGACCCCAGGCCCGGGTCTGGGCGGCGAGGTCGGTCTGGAGGTCGAACGCATCGTACAGCATCGGGCGGGCACTCGCGGGCGCCCGGCCCGACACGCGGGCGATCGGGACGGCAAACTCGGGCGGATGCCGGGATGGGGACTGCATCAGCATGGCCGGAGAGCATCTGCCCGCCGCCCGGAGGCCGCAACTGTCCAAAGGTTGCAAGCCGATCGGAAAGCGAAGGCCGTGGCTTTGATGCACCAATTCTAAATTGGCGCCCCGCGCGCGGCGAGGCCGGCGCGCGGGGGCTGGTTTCGGAAGTGAGCTGGCTCAGATCGTCTGGTTGTAAGCGCCGACCTCGGTATTCTCGCGCAGGACCGCGTCGACCGCCTTGAACATCGCGTGCAGGCGCGCCTCCGAGGCCGGGCTCTCGATCACCACGACCAGCTCGGGCTTGTTGGACGAGGCACGCACCAGGCCCCAGGTCCCGTCTTCGGTGGTGATGCGTACGCCGTTCACGGTGACGAGATCGACGATCTTCGAACCGGCGATCCGCTCGCCCGCGGCCTTCATGGCCTTGAACCGCTCGGTCACGGTCTCGACCACGCCGTACTTCACGTCGTCGGCGCAATGGGGCGACATGGTCGGCGAGCCCCAGGTCTTCGGCAGGGCGCGGTAGAGGTCGGCCATGGACCGGCCGGGGTTGCGGTCCAGCATCTCCAGCACCGCGATGGCGGTGAGCAGGCCGTCATCGTAGCCGCGCCCGATCGGCTCGTTGAAGAAGAAGTGCCCGGACTTCTCGAAGCCCGCCAGCGCGCCGAGCTCGTTCACCCGCCGCTTGATGTAGCTGTGGCCGGTCTTCCAGTAATCGGTCTTGATCGCCTGGGCCTGCAGCTCGGGGTCGGTGTGGTAGAGCCCGGTGGACTTCACATCGACCACGAAGGTGGAGCCCGGATGGAGCTTGCCGAGGTCGCGCGCCAGCATCACGCCGATCTTGTCGGCGAAGATCTCCTCGCCCTCGTTGTCCACCACGCCGCAGCGGTCGCCGTCGCCGTCGAAGCCCAGGCCGACATCGGCGCCGTGCTCCTTCACCGCGTGCGCGATGGCGTGGAGCATCTCCATGTCTTCCGGGTTCGGATTGTAGCGCGGGAAGGTGTAATCGGGGTCGACGTCCAGCGGCACGACCTCGACGCCGAGCGCCTCCAGCAGGCGCGGCGCGAAGGCGCCGGCCGTGCCGTTGCCGCAGGCGGCCACGACCTTCAGCTTGCGGGTCAGCGGCTTTGCCCGGGACTTCAGGTCCTTCAGGTAGGTCTCGGCGAACCCCTCGACGAACTCGTAGGCGCCGCCGTCGCGGTACTGGTAGGTCCCGCCGAGCACAATCTCCTTGAGCCGGGTCATCTCCTCGGGCCCGAAGGTCATCGGGCGGTTGGCGCCCATCTTCACGCCGGTCCAGCCGTTGTCGTTGTGCGAGGCCGTGACCATGGCCACGCACGGGCAGTCCAGGGCGAACTGGCCGAAATACGCCATCGGCGACAGCGCCAGGCCGATATCCTTCACCCGCAGCCCCGCCGCCTGCATGCCGGCGATCAGCGCCAGCTTGATCGAGGAGGAGTAGCTGCGGAAATCGTGGCCCGTGACGATGTCGGGGCGCACGCCCATCTCGTGCACGAGCGTGCCGATGCCGAGGCCGAGCGCCTGGACGCCCATCAGGTTGATGTCCTGCGGGAACAGCCAGCGCGCATCGTATTCGCGGAAGCCCGTCGGCTTGACCAGCGGCAGCTGCTCGAACGCGAAGGTGTTCGGCACCAGGTCCGCTTCAGGCTTGGGAAACATCGCGTCTTGCTCCGCTACGACCTCAGATCTACCCTGGCCCTAGCGAAACATCCGTCCCGGGGGAAGCTCTGCCCGCCTCACGAGGCGCGGCGCAGCGACGGGACCGGCGTGGCCTCGGTCCGGCGAGGCTCGCAGGCGATCTTGAGGTAGCGGTCGCCGCCGCCGGGCAGGCCCGCCTGGGCCGCCAGAATCTGGGCGTGCATCAGGCACTCCATCGGCGAGTGCGCGGGCGAGACGATGATGTCGAGGGCGGTGTCGCGGGAGCAATCCTGCGCCAGCAGGGTGCCGGCACAGACCAGGGCAACGGACAGCAAGTCGGACATGACGGACCTCGGCTTCGATGGATCGAAAGGTCCGCGGGGTGCTCTGGCGTCCGAGCCGCCGCGTTGTCGTTGCCTGGGTGTTTCCTCGCCTGTTCCGAAGTCCAAGTGCATGCGGCGTGCCAGCCGCGGCGGATAGCACAGAAGAAAGTGATTTCGCCGGGCTCAGTCCCGGGTCGGAAGCCATTGCGTCTCCGGCTCGATCGCCGGGAGGAGAGCCGCGACATCGTCCAGGTCGACGACGTAGTGATCCGTCAGCGCGCGCCACATCTCCGCCGAGGACCGGACCTGCGGCCTCAGGCCGTCGAGCGCCTGCGCGAGCAGCGCCGCGCTCACGAGCTTCGGGCGTGCCACGAGCGGATCAGCGTTGAGCATCGGTTTCGACCCCGTTTCGGTGCCGGTACACTCCCGCCGGTTTGGTTAATGTCCGGTTACGAACCGCGGCGAAACCTTGCCATATTCTTGAGCCGGCCAAACAAAGCCTTCGGCGGATAGATGTGACGCTGCAGCGGAAGTCCTCGACAGCGGTGGTTGCCATGAACCCTTATCTTGGTGCTATTCGCCACGATAAAGTCCGGTCATCGCGAGTCATGCCGGGCGCCGATCCGTCCGGTTCACAAGCCCGACCCCATCCCTTATCAGGCGGGGGAGATCGAGACGGTCCCGGCGGAAGAGGGATGCGCCGCCCCTTCGCGCGATCATCCGCGCTGCGGCGCGGGCCCGGCCGACCGGTATCGCTCTCCGCCTAACGTGCGAGCGGAACATCATGGACGCGACACCTGAAGCGATCGGGGCGACGCAGGGGCCGACCACCCGGTTCGTGCTGGCCTCCGGCTCGCCCCGCCGCCTGGCGCTGCTGCAGCAGATCGGCATCGAGCCGGATTCGCTTCTGCCGGCCGATATCGACGAGACGCCGCGCAAGGCCGAGCCGCCGCGGGAGCTGGCCCGTCGCCTTGCGCGCACCAAGCTCGCCGCCGCCGAGGCCGCACTTCACCATCAGGACCAGAAGATCCCGACCTGGCTGCTGGCGGCCGACACGGTAGTGGCGGTCGGGCGGCGGGTCCTGCCCAAGGCCGAGGGGCCGGACGAGGCGGCCGATTGCCTGCGCCTGCTGTCGGGGCGTCCGCACCGGGTGTTCACCGCGATCTGCCTGCTGTCGCCGAACGGCCGCCGGGAGCGGATCGTCGAGACCCGCGTGCGCTTCAAGCGCCTCTCCGGCCGCGACATCCAGGGTTACCTCGCCTCGGGCGAATGGCGCGGCAAGGCCGGCGGCTACGCGATCCAGGGCCTGGCCGGCGCCTTCGTGGTGAAGCTCGTCGGCTCGTACAGCGCGGTGGTCGGCCTGCCGCTCTACGAGACCATGAGCCTGCTCGACGGCGAGGGCTACCCCGTCCGTGCGGGCTGGGGCAGCCTGGCGTGAGCGACGCGCCCGTGAGCCGCGAGCGCCGCCCCGCCTGTCCGATCTGCCGGAAGCCGTCAACGGACGAGTTCCGGCCCTTCTGCTCGCAGCGATGCGCCGATGTCGACCTCGGCCGCTGGCTGAACGAGCGCTACGCGATCCCGGAGGAACTCGATCCCGATGCGCCGCCTCCGGAACCGGATCCGGAGCGCTAAAAATTTTCCGCTGCCGGCGTCATGCCGATGTCACGGCAAGGCTGGACAGGCCGCAAACTCCCTACTATACCCCGCGGCGTCCGAGGCCCACGGCGGCGCGGACGTCGCCCAGGTAGCTCAGTTGGTAGAGCATGCGACTGAAAATCGCAGTGTCGGTGGTTCGATTCCGCCCCTGGGCACCATCATCCCGCTAAGCGGTCGATGGTGCTGAACTGAAAATCCGCGACCTTGGTGGAACGATCAGAACGGCGTAGCCGATGTGCTGCGTTTGGGCTGTCCCAACACGTCTTTCGATAAGCAATCGATCGAGAGGCACGTTACGCGCTCAACCCAGGCTTCGATGGCATCGGCGCGGGCCTTTCATGCGTCCCAGCGCCACTGATGCGTCCTCCTGCCTGTCACGGATTGAACGGCAGGCGACGGGTGTCGGCGATGGGGCGCCCATTGCGGCGAAACGGTCCGACCTAATCGATTATCCAAGCTGAGATCCGGCGCCAGCGGTCGCCCGACGCAAATCCGACTCACGGATGCCGACAAATTTTTTGGTATACCAACCGAGTGGCATCCCAGGACAAGCTTCGTTACCCTGCCAAGGACATGGCCGGAGCCGGCATGCGGACAGCCTGAACCCGTACGCCATACGGGCGCGCAGCCGATAAAACGAAGACGACTTGTGGGAGCCGAAACATGCCGCGCAACATCCTGATCCTGGGAGCCTCGTACGGCTCCCTGCTGGCGACGAAGCTCCTGATGGCCGGTCACAACGTGACCCTGGTCTGCCGCCGCAAGACCGCCGATCTGATCAACCAGGAGGGGACGGAGGTCCGCATCAAGCTGCGGGACGAGCCGAACCACCGCTCGATCCTGTCACGCGACCTGCCCGGCACCCTGGACGCCGCGCCGCCCGAGGATATCGACCCGTCGCGCTACGATCTGGTCGGCCTCGCCATGCAGGAGCCGCAGTACAACAACCACACGATCCGGGTGCTGATGATCAAGATCGCGGCGGCGAAGCTGCCGTGCCTGTCGATCATGAACATGCCGCCGCTGCCCTATCTCAAGCGGATCCCGGCGCTGGCGGCGATGGATCTCGAGGACGCCTACACCAATGCCGGCGTCTGGGACCGGTTCGAGCCCGGCCTGGTCTCGCTCTGCTCGCCCGATCCGCAGGCCTTCCGGCCGCCGGAGGAGGGCGCGAACGTGCTCCATGTCGGCCTCCCGACGAACTTCAAGGCCGCGACCTTCGCGGACGAGGCGCATAACCGCCTGCTGCGCGAGCTGGAGGCCGATATCGACGCCGTCCGCCTCGACGGCCAGGACGTGCCTGTGAAGCTCAAGGTGTTCGACTCGCTGTTCGTCCCGCTCGCGAAATGGTCGATGCTGCTCACCGGCAATTATCGCTGCATCACCCCGCAGGAGCCGCAATCGATCCGCGACGCGGTGCACGGCGATCTGGCCAAGTCGCGGGCCATCTACGAGCATGTGGACGGCATCGCCCGGCGTCTGGGCGCGGACCCGCAGGATCAAGTGCCGTTCGAGAAATACGCCAAGGCCGCAGAAAGCCTGCTCAAGCCCTCCTCGGCTGCGCGCGCCGTAGCGAACGGCACCCCATTCATCGAGCGCGTCGACCTCCTGGTGAAGCTGATCTCGCATCAACTCGGCACGCCGGATGCCGAGATCGACCGCACGGTGCAGATCGTCGATCGCAAGCTCGACGAGCGGGTGATCGAGGGCTGATCGCGCCTGGCGCGGATCGGCGGCCCGGCGCGGCCCCGATCCCGCTGGGCCCCGATCGTTTGCCGGATACGGTTGTGGCCGGGCTCCGGCCCAGGTAGATGCGCCCGCTCGAATGCGGGAGGCGAGGCGCATGGATGGGCGATGACGTGGCCGCTCTTCTGCTGGCTCTGGCCACTGAGAATGCCGAGTTGCGCGCCCAGTTGGCCGCTGCCCAGGACATGCTGATGGAGACGGCGATCGATGCCGGTCATCTGCATGCCCGGATCGAGTCGGTTCAGGCCGAGCGCGACGCGTGGCGCGCGGAGGCCGAGCGGTTGGGCCGGCCAAATACCGGGACGGGCTGATCTCTGTGGGCGGCTCCGTACCCGGGCGCGGCCCGTCCGCGAAGCTCCGATGGGCAAGGCGACGTACGGGCCGGTATCGCACTGATCCGCCCAGACAAAATCGGTTACAAACACGCAAAAGTTGCGGACCTAGGAAGCACGAATCCTTGAAGTTGTGATATGAAGAACTGAACCAGGATCGATTCCGGTCCGGAACCAGACCTGCAATGCCTAAACCGAAGTCACCTGAATATCGAACTTTATCAGGGGCATTCCAGGGTGCCCTCGACGCGCTGGATGTCATCGGCAACTGGTCGTGGGATGCAGCCTCCGATTGCATCCAGGCCGACATGTTCGTCGCGCTTCTGTTCAACGTGGACCCGGAGGAGGCCGAGGCCGGCCTTCCGCTCGGAACCTTCGTGAACGGCATTCATCCGGATGACCGCGACCGCGTCCTCGCGCTGGTTCGCCGGGGCGGTCGGGACGGCGGTCTCTACGCGATCGAATATCGGGTCCGCTCCGCCGACGGCGTGACCCGCTGGGTGCTGGGTCGGGGCCGCTTCCTGTTCGATCACCGGGGGCGGCCGGTCAGCGGCAGCGGGATCATCGTGGATATCACCGACGTGCGGATGGGCGAGATGCAGGCCGGTCCCGCGGAGGTTGCGGACCTGCGCGCCGAGCCGCCGCTCGAACGCGCGGCCGACTTCGCCATGGCGGCGCATCGGGCGATCTGCGAGCTTCAGGATCCCGCGCTCAAGGCGCGCGCCGAAGCGCTGCTGCTCGATCTCGGGCGCAGGCTCGCCGAGCAGGAACGGCGCACCCGTCGCGCGCACATGAATTGATGGCGGCGGGCGTCGGGCGGCTCAGATCT
Organism: Methylobacterium brachiatum; assembly: GCF_900113845.1. NCBI lineage: Bacteria > Pseudomonadati > Pseudomonadota > Alphaproteobacteria > Hyphomicrobiales > Methylobacteriaceae > Methylobacterium > Methylobacterium brachiatum. Next base: position 72,196 of record NZ_FOQW01000019.1, read on the forward strand.
CGTCCGGGTCGGTGAGGTGCAGGTAGGCCGGGTCGAACTCGGCCGCCGCCTTCAGGCCTTCCCAATCGTGGACGATCAGGCGCCGGCTGCGCAGCGTGATCAACCCGGCTTCCTTCAATTCGCGGATCGTGCGGTTGACGTGAACCGGCGTGATCCCGAGAGCGTCCGCCAGTTCCGGCTGGATCATCGGCATCTCGCAACTCCGATCCGGGGCGAGGCCGACGACGCCGAACCGCGTGACCAATTCGCAGAAGAGATGGGCCATGCGGGCATAGGCATCCCGGCGACCGGTGTTGAGCATCCACTCCCGCACCATGGCGGCGTCGATCAGCGTCGTGCGCCACAGGGCATCGCCCAATCGTGGAAATGCCCGCAGGAGCGCCCGCACGGCGTCGTGCTGGACGAAGCCGACCTTGCAGGGATTGATGGTGGCGATGCTGATGTCGAGCACCTTGAGGTGCAGGCTCTGGATGTCGGGTATGTCTCCGGCGACGTGATACGCCATCACCTGACGCTTGCCGCCCTGCGTCGTCTTGTAGGTGCAGGCAATGCCCTCCAGCAGGGCGAAGCAGCGTGCCGGGCGATCCCCCTCGCGCACGATGTCCTGGTAGGGCTCGAACTGAGACACCTGCATCGGCAGGGCATGCAGCGCGGCCCGCTCGTCTTCCGTCAGCGTGAAAAGGGCGATGCTCTCGATCTTGCGAACGAACGGGTGCTTGCCGGTGTGTTGAGAAGGTCCCGTCATCGCTCCCCCGCCTGCCGGCGAGTGCACGCGATCCCGCCGCCATCAGCTCTCAGGGTCGAGAGCTGTTGCAGGCCCGGCATAGCAGCAACCCTGCGCCCGAGCCACAGCGCAACACTGCTACTCACCGCTTATAATTGTATGGAAATGCACACTCATGAGGGGGCTTGGCGATGCGGACCTCCGGAAGTCTTGGTCCATGAGACGAAGCCCGGGCTCGCTGTATGCGCTAATCGTCGATTGGCCCGTCTTCGGCAGAACCGCGCTTTGTTTCTGACCGGGCTGAGGCAGGTCCAGGGATCCTCGTCTATCCGGGGGGATGATCCAGGCGGTGCGATGCCTGGCATCGCTGCTGCGGCCGCCGATGGCGCTGTCTCCGGTCTTCATCGGTCGCTGGCCGATACGGGAATCGCAGACGTGATCCTGGCTTTGGCACGGCGCCGCCGAGGAGACCGGCGCCGCCGCGGACCAGGTCCTGGATGCAGCCTCGGAGCTGTCGCGGCAATCCGAGCACCTCGCCGCCGAGGTCGAGCGCTTCCTCCACACGGTTCGCGCCGCCTGAGCGACGCGCCCCGGAGCTTCGCGGCGCCGGGGTAAAGGCCGCGGCGGGGGCTGGAAATCTCCGCCGCGTCCGCGCACACACGCGGGAGCGGCGCGGTCGCCGTGCAGCCCTGACGGAACGGTCCGATGAACAAGGCAGATCTCGCCCCGCACGCCCATCAGGTCCTGCGCGAGGCGACCCTGCCCGAACTGCCGAACCATTATCGCGGCAAGGTCCGGGACAATTACGACCTGCCGGACGGGCGGCGCATCCTGATCACATCGGACCGGATCAGCGCCTTCGACCGGGCGCTCGCCGCGATCCCGTTCAAGGGCCAGGTGCTCACGCAGACCGCCCGCTACTGGTTCGAGCGCACGTCCGACCTCTGTCCGAACCACGTCCTCGCCTATCCGGACCCGAACGTCGTGGTCGGCCGCCGCCTGGAGATCCTGCCCGTGGAGGTGGTCGTGCGCGGCTACCTCGCGGGTACGACCTCGACCTCGGTGCTCACGCGCTATCGGGCCGGCGAGCGGGAGATGTACGGGCATCGTTTCCCGGACGGGATGCGCCCGAACGAGCGCCTGGAGCAGGCCGTGATCACGCCGACCACCAAGGCGTTCGACGGCGGCCATGACGAGCCGCTGACCGAGGCCGAGATCCTGGAGCGCAAGCTGCTCAGCCCGGAACAGTGGCGGACCGTGTCCGAAGCGGCCCTGGCGCTGTTCGCCCGCGGCCAGGAACTGGCGGCGGAGCGGGGGCTGATCCTGGCGGACACGAAATACGAGTTCGGCACCGATCCGGAGGGCCGTATCGTGCTCGCCGACGAGATCCACACGCCGGACAGCAGCCGCTACTGGTTCGCGCAGAGCTACCCTGAGCGCTTCGAAGCCGGCGCCGCGCCGGAGAGCTTCGACAAGGATTTCGTGCGCAACTGGGTCGTGGCGCGGTGCGATCCCTACAAGGACCCGATCCCCGAGATCCCGGCGGACGTCGTGCTGGAAACCGCCGCGGTCTATATCCGCGCCTACGAGACGATCACCGGCGCGCGCTTCACGTTGCCCGATCCCGGCGAGGCGCCGCTCGATCGCGTCCGGCGCAACATCGCCGCCTATCTGGCGGCCGAGCCGATCCGCTGAGGGCGGGACGGCGCACAGCGCGCCGTCCCTTCCGGTCGCGTCAGGCGGCCGCCTTGATCGGCGCCGGGGCGGGCGCATCCATGGCCCGCAGGTAGACGTCGAGCAGCGTCTCGTGCTCGTCGCGCTCGTCCTTGTCCTGCTTGCGGATCTTCAGGATCTCCTTGAGGATCTTGACGTCCAGGCCTTCGCCCTTGGCCTCGGCGAAGATCTCCTTCTTCGCCTCCATCAGGTCCTTGATCTCCTCCTCCAGCCGTTCCACGCGCTCGATGATCGAGCGGATGCGGTCGCCCGCGACGCCCACGGTGTCGGTCATGTCGGTCATGCAAAGCCTCGTCGTATGACGGGGGCCACCCTCGCGGCAGAGGGTAAGCAGGGGGTTAAGGCCGGGGTTGGCCGGCGCCGATCCGCGTCTCGATCCACCCGACGATCGCGTCCGCAACCTGATCGCTGTTCGATTCCAGCATCATCATGTGGCCGTTGCCGTGGATGCCGTGCTCGGCCAGCGCCAGCCGATCCGGCTTGGCGCCCGCCTGGGTGAGGAACGCCGCCGTGCAATCGTCCATGGTCGCCCGGAACGAGGCCTCCGCGGTCACGATCACGGCCGGCACCTTGGCCAGGTTCGGCAGGGCGCGGGCGGGCTCCGCCTGCAGCCAGCAGCGGATCCGGTCCGGCCCGGAAGCGTGCTCGGCCTGGACCACGGTCAGGTCCGCCGGGCCGCTCACCGGCGGCTCGAACTGCAGCGGCACCCGGGTGATGCCGTAGGGGCGGGCCCGGGCGTCGCCGACCCGCTCGTACCATTCGGCGCCGCCCTTGAACTTGATGTCGAAGAAGGTCGGCCCGTTCGGCTCGACGGCGACATGCGCCTTCACGAGATCGGGCCGCTGGTCCGAGACCGCCCAGCCGAACACGCCGGCCTGCGAATGGGTCAGGACGATCGCCGGCCCGATCTTTTCCAGGAGCGCGATCAGCGCCGGATCGACCAGCTCCTCGCTCTTCAGGGCGCTCGCGATATAGGGGACCTGCGAGCGGTAGAACTGGTCGAAGGCGGCGTTGCCGCGCAGGCCCGGACCGCCCGGCCATTGGGTGTGCAGCGTCGCCTGCGGGTAGAGCGCCGACCGCTCCTGCCCGGTGAAGACCGTCTCGAGATCCTCCATGGGCAGGCGGGCATAGGGGCCGTAGATCTCGGCATCGCCGCCCGAGCGGCCTCGCCCGACCTGATCGACCACGTAGACCGCGAAGCCCTTGGCGGCGAAGCGGTCGGCCCAGCCGGGCCGTCCGTCGGGCGTGCCGAGGAAGTTGGTCCCGGTCTGCGCCGTGCCGTGGACCATCACAACCGGATAGAGCTGCGTGATCCGCGAAGGGGCGCGGTACTCCACGAACATCTGCCCGAGGGCGGTGGTATTAATGTTCGTGGTCTCGTAGCGGCCGCCGACGAAGAAGTAGCCGGCGGGCTGCGTGGGCCTAAACGGTCCGGCGTCTTCGGCCCGGGCGAAGCCCACCCCGAGGCAGAACAGCGTCAAAGCGCCGGCAGCGGCGGTCTTGAGCATGGTATCCTCCCGCGGACGTCTGGCGCGCCCGACGGGGGCATATCAGCGACAGAATACCAACCGGTCCAGCCGAACCCCCGGCCGGCCGGTTTCAGGCATGGGCGAAGCGGCGCTTTTTCCCGAGCGCCTCTTCCACGGTGCCGGCGCCGTCGAGATAGCCGTGCACCTTCGGGTTCGGCATGATCAGCGAGCCCACGAAGGCCACCGCCATCAGCACGGTGACGTACCAGAAGAACGTGCTCTCCATGCCGGCATCCTTGAACCACAGGGCGACGAACTCGGCGGTGCCGCCGAACATGGCGTTGGCCAGGGCGTAGGACAGGCCGACCCCCAGCGCCCGCACGTTGGTGGGGAACAGCTCGGCTTTCACGATGCCGCTGATGCCGGTGTAGAACGACACCACGGACAGGCCCAGGGTGATCAGCGCGAAGGCCAGGTAGGGATCCTTGTTGGTCCCGAGCGCCGTCATCAGCGGCACCACCATGAGCGTGCCGAGCCCGCTGTACAGCAGCATGTTCGCCTTGCGGCCGATCTTGTCGGACAGCGCCCCGAACAGCGGCTGGATGATCATGTAGACGAACAGAACCACGGTCATCACCTGCGAGGCCGAGGTCTTCGGCATGCCGGCGGTGTTGACCAGGTATTTCTGCATGTAGGTCGTGAAGGTGTAGAAGCTCAACGATCCGCCGGCCGTGTAGGCGAGGACCACGCAGAACGCCCGCCAATGCTTGAACAGCTCGGCGAAGGTGCCGGCATTCTCCTTGTCGCCGGCTTCCTTGGTCTCGGCGAGCGAGCGCCGGAGGTAGAGCGCCACCACCGCCAGACCGGCGCCGATGAAGAATGGGATGCGCCAGCCCCAGGACGACAAGTCCTGGCTGGTCATCACGGTCTGGAGCAGCACCAGCACCAGCGAGGCGAGCAGCTGCCCGCCGATCAGGGTGACGTACTGGAACGACGCGAAGAACCCGCGCTTCCCCTTGATCGCCACCTCGCTCATGTAGGTCGCCGAGGTGCCGTACTCGCCGCCCACCGACAGGCCCTGCAGCATGCGCGCCAGCAACAGCAGCACGGGCGCCAGCGTCCCGACATGCTCATAGGTCGGCAGGATGCCGATCAGGAGCGAGCCGAAGCACATCATCAGCACCGAGACGACCATCGAGGTCCGGCGCCCGACCCGGTCGGCGATGCGCCCGAACAGCCAACCGCCCACCGGGCGCATGAAGAAGCCCACCGCGAAGATGCCGGCCGTCTGGAGGAGCTGGCTGGTGGAATCGCCCTTCGGGAAAAAGGCGGGCGCGAAGTAGAGCGCGAAGAACGCGTAGCAGTAGAAGTCGTACCACTCGACGAGATTGCCTGAGGACGAGCCGACGATCGCCCAGATCCGACGCTTGCGGTCGGCCGCATCGTCGGCAGCGCTCGGCGCGATACCGATCGTATCGTCCCTCAGGGCGGACATGGCGTCTCCGTCGCGTGACTCATCGGCCGGTAACAGCCGGCCTATTCTTCGATGGGCGCGACGTTACAGGCGGTGCCCGTGATCGCAAGGCCGTGATCGGACTTTGACCGGGACAGCGCGCGTCCGTGTCATTTCCCCTCGGTGTCTATCGGGCGTCGGCACGGAACGGATTCCCCCGGGACCCCGTTGCGGCCCGGCACGCGTGCTGCGGGCACGCCAACGGCAACGGGACGAAACGCCATGACACGGATCTTCAGGGACACGGTGGCAGCCGCCATCCTCATTGCCGGCGCGGCGACGGCCTTTGCGCAGGGCGGCCCGGGCGGAGGCGGCGGTCCGGCGGCCGGCGGCGGCGGTGCAGGCGGCGGTGCCGGCCCGGCGGCGGGCGGCGGCGCGGGGCCGGGCGGGGCCGGCGGCGGTGGCATGCGCGGCGGCGCCGGTGGTGCCGAGGGCGGCGGGATGCGCGGCGGCGCGGATGGCGGTGGGCGCGGCGCCGAGCCCGGCGGCCCGGCTGGCCGCGGTGCCGAAGGACCCGGCCGTGCCGGTCCGGGCGCCGGCGATCGGAACGGTCTTGGCGGCAATCCCGGTGCCGCCGAGCGGGGCGGCCGTGACGGCGGCCCGGCCGAGCAGCGTGGCGGGCGTGACGAGACCGGCCCGGGCCAGCGCGGCGATCGCAACGGGCGCGACGAGACCGGCCCGGGTCAGCGCGGCGATCGCGGTGCGGCAGGCGAGCGTGGCGACCGCGGTGGACGCGACGGAGTCCGGGGTGGCCGCGGCGGCGGCTCTGCCCGCGGCGCCGTCACGCGCCTCGACACCCGCCAGCGCACCGAGTTCCGCAGCTCGATCACCCGCCTCGGCGTCTCGCCGCTGCGGGACGTGGCGTTCAGGCTGGCGGTCGGAACCGCGATCCCGCGCTCCGTCAGCCTGCACCGGCTGCCGCCGGCGATCGTCGAGATCGTGCCGGAATACGAGGGCTACGACTTCATCCTGGTGCGCGACGACATCGTGATCGTCGATCCCGACACCTACGAGATCGTCGACGTGATTCCGGCGTAAGCTTCACTGTCGTTACAGCGCTGCGCGTAGGAGAATTTTTCCTGCGCGCAGCTACAGTCGTTAGAACGATTTTAGTCCCATCCAATATTTTAAAAACGATCGAGGCCGAGAGGTCGCGGCTCAATGGCTCTGCTGCGCAGCGCGTCAGCAACTGGCTTCAGCTCGCGTTCGCTCTGACACAGCTCATGGCCCGGTAGGCGGAGACTGCGTCTGCCGGGGCCTATGCGGGCCGTATCCTTCTGAGAAACGGCGGCAACTGTTGCACGGTTGTTGCCCGGCCCGCACGATCGCGGCGGTGACCAGCGCGTGCGGCAAGGGCTCGTGAGCAAGCCGCGTGCGGTAGGGCTGAAGATCCTAGCCGAGGCCTTAGAGCCTCTCACAAAACGCCCTCTGCGCGGTCGTGCAGAGTAGAGATCTCGCGGTGGTAAGGCGCTTTGTGAAAGGCTCTAGAACCTCTGCGAAAATCGCAGTAGCTAAAATATAAGGTTGCTTGTGCCTGGAATATTGTACGGGACGCCAGATTTTTCTATCCGATTGCGATTTTGTATTAAGCTGATCCGTTAATTCTGACATCTATACGGTCGTGAATGGGATGCCTGCTCAATCCACTCAAGGCCATTCTGTCGTACGCCATTGGACTGCCGTTCATCATACCGGAAGGTCATCGATTTTTCAAGCAGTCCGTAACGACCGGATGATATATCGCTTGCTGATGGGCAGATTCGCGACGCGTTGATCTCCCATTTCTGAATATTACGAGATTTGGGATTCAGTTTATTGGGCATCCGCTCTCGCATTCAATGGCAGTAATGTTTACTGCGCATGAATATGAATCTTAATATTGGCGTTGCTTGATTGCGAAATTTTGGGGGTTGTACCATGTCGGAGCAGATCTCAGTGGCAGCGGGACCGACGGGAGGCTCCCGTTTGCGATTGGGTATATCTGGCCGGGCCACGCTGCTCATCCTAATGATCGTCTGTATCACTTTCACCGCAAGTTCGACGTACATTTATATCGCGCAATCGGCTGTTCTGCGTGCTAACATCGATACGAGCATGTCGAATCTGAGCGCTACGACAGCGCGGAGTGTCGCCAACTGGCTGCGTGGCAAGCTCGACCTCACCCAGATGATGGCCCAACAGGTCCCAGCTCAGGGCGCCGAACCGGCCGTCGATGCGGTGCTTGGCGCGCCGATCGTCCGTGAAACATTCTACGTTAGCTACATCGGACGCACGGACGGCGCCTACATCAAGATGCCGAAAAGTGCGGTGCCGCCGGGCTACGATCCGCGTAAGCGCCCCTGGTTCCGGGATGTGTCAGCTGCGAACGGTCCGATCGTCACTGAACCCTACACTTCGGCCAGCCGTGGCGGTTTTGTCATCACGACCGCGGCACCCGTTCATGACGAGGCGGGGACGCTTATAGGTGTGGTCGGTGGCGATTTCGAAGCGGCAGGACTCGCGCAGATGATCAGTGCCGTCGCAGCGGGCGGGAAAGGCTACGCCTATCTGGTGTCCGGTAAGGGCACAGTGCTGATCCATCCGCGCGCCGAATTGATCGGCAAGCCACTGTCTGACCTTTTGTCTGGAGCACTGCCGAAAATCGGCGACCAGGTGGTCGAGACCCTCGAGGGCGGCCGGCCGACGCTGACGGTCTTCGCCCGTATTCCGAATCTTCCGGCTGGGCTCGATTGGTATGTCGCCCTTTCTGTCGACCGCGCCACAGCCTTTCAGCCTGTCCAGCATCTCGCTCAGATGATGGCGGCGGCGACACTGAGTGCGCTCCTGCTGCTGGCCATCGTTGTCAGCCGGTTGATGGCCTCGACCGTCGCGCGTCCGCTGAACCGCTTGGTCGGCGCGCTGCAGCGCATGAGCCGGGGCGCCATCGATGCCGAGATCGCCGAGGCGCGCCGCAGCGACGAGATCGGCATGGTCGGCCGGGCGGTCGAAGGCATCAAGGCTCTCGTGGCGCAGAAGGCCCGCGACGAGGCCGAGGCGCGGCGCCTCGCCGACGAGACCGCCGCGGCGGAGCGCAAGCACGCGATGATCGCGCTGGCCGATGGGTTCGAGCGGGCCGTCGGGGCGATCGTCGGCATGGTCTCGTCCTCGGCCACCGAGCTCGAGGCGACGGCCCAGACCCTGACGGCGAGCGCCACCCAGGCGGCGGCGCAATCGACCAGCGTGGCAGCCGCCGCCGAAGAGGCCGCCACCAATGTCCGCACCGTCGCCGCGGCCGCCGAGCAGCTCGGCTCCAGCGTGCGGGAGATCGCCGGCCAGGTCGAAGGCTCGGCGAACCTGGCGCAGGCCGCCGTCGGCGAGGCGGACCAGACCGGGCATCTGGTGCAGGAGCTGGCCGAGGCGGTGTCGAAGATTGGCGATGCGGTCGGTCTGATCTCCAGCATCGCGGCCCAGACCAACCTGCTGGCGCTGAACGCGACGATCGAGGCGGCCCGGGCCGGGGAAGCGGGGAGGGGGTTCGCGGTCGTGGCCTCCGAGGTGAAGGAGCTCGCGGCCCAGACGGGGCGCGTCACCGAAGAGATCACCGGCTACATCACCCGGATCCAGGGCTCGACCGATCACGCCGCCCAGGCGATCGGCGGGATCGTGACGCGCATCCGCGACATCAACGACGTGACCGGCGCGGTGGCGGCGGCGGTTGAGGAGCAGGGCGCGGCGACCCAGGAGATCGTGCGCAACGTCAGCCAGGCGGCCAGCGGGACGGACGAGGTGACGACGAACATCACCGGCGTGGCCCAGGCGGCCGAGCAGACCGGCGCGGCGGCGCATCAGGTGCTGGACGCCGCCACCGCGCTGTCGCGGCAATCGGCGCAGCTCTCTCAGGAGGTCGCGGACTTCCTGCACACCGTACGGGCCGCCTGAGCCAGGCCCGTTCGTGAGCCGTCAGCGCGCTCCGTCGAGCAGCTTCGAGACCACTCGGGCGGTGTAATCGACCATCGGCACGATGCGGGCGTAGTTCAGCCGCGTCGGGCCGATCACCCCGACGACGCCGACGATCTTCTGGGACCCGTCCCGGAACGGCGCGGCGATCAAGGAGGAGCCCGAGAGCGAGAACAGCTTGTTCTCGGAGCCGATGAAGATCCGCACGCCTTCGCCGCCCTCGGCGCGGGCCAGGAGGTCGATGACGTCCTTCTGGGTCTCCAGATCGTTGAACAGCAGGCGGATCCGCTCGAGATCCTCGACGGCGCGCAGGTCGTCGAGCAGGTTCGCCTGGCCGCGCACGATGAGCTGTCGCGCCTCGCTCGGACCCACGGGCGTGGCAAGGCCGGCATCGACCAGGCGCTCGGTCAGCGCGTCGAGCTCCCGCTTCATCGCCTTGCGGCCGGCCTCGATCTCGGCCCGCAGGGTCCCGAGGGTGCGGCCCTGCAGCCGGGCGTTGAGGAAGTTCGTCGCCTCCTGGAGCGCGCCGGCCGGCAGGCCGGGGGGCAAGTCGACCAGCCGGTTCTCCACGGAGCCGTCATCCGAGACCAGCACCACCAGGGCGCGGGCGGGGTCGAGGCGGACGAACTCGATATGCTTCAGATGGACATTGGCCTTGGTGGTCAGCACGACGCCGGCGCCGCGCGAGATGCCCGACAGCATGGTCGAGGCCTCGGCCAGAGCTGAATCGAAGGTGTGGCCGGAGGCGGCGGCGCGCATCTGCGCCTCGATCCGGGCCTGCTCCTCCTGCCCGACATCGCCGACTTCCAGCATCGCGTCGACGAAGAAGCGCAGGCCCAGCTCGGTCGGCAGGCGGCCGGCGGAGGTGTGGGGCGCGAAGATCAGGCCGGAATGCTCCAGATCCGCCATGACGTTGCGAATCGAGGCCGGCGACAGGGCCATCGGGAGAATGCGCGCCAGATTGCGCGAGCCCACCGGCTCTCCGGTCGTGAGATAGCTCTCGACGATCTGCCGGAAGATCTCGCGGGCGCGCTCGTTGAGGGCGTCGAGCGCCTGCATCGATGGGCCTTGTGGAATGTTGGGGTTCAGGTCGGTCACGCGGTCATCCTGTCGTCCGATCATGTCCGCCCGGTGTCGCGGGATCAATCCATCCGGCGATGCTTGCCCGCGCCGGCCCGGCGGCCTAAGAGCCCGGCCCTTACTCTCTCACCAGAAAGGGCCCGCGATGCGGCCTTCGAAGCGCGCCGCCGACGAGCTGCGGCCCGTGACCCTCGAGCGCGCGGTCTCGCGCTATGCCGAGGGCTCGTGCCTCGTCAGCTTCGGCAACACCCGCGTGCTCTGCACCGCCTCCCTGGAGGAGCGCGGGCCGCCGTGGCTGCGCGGCTCCGGCAAGGGCTGGATCACGGCCGAGTATGCCATGCTGCCGCGCGCCACGCATGACCGGACGCGCCGGGAGATCAATTCGGGCAAGCCGTCGGGCCGCACCCAGGAAATCCAGCGCCTGATCGGCCGCTCCCTCCGGGCGGTGACGAATCTCCCTGCCATGGGCGAGCGTCAGGTGACGGTCGATTGCGACGTGATCCAGGCCGATGGCGGCACCCGCACCGCTGCGATCACCGGCGCCTGGGTCGCACTCTACGATTGTTTCGCCTGGATGCGCACCCGCTCGATCATCTCGGTGGACCCGCTGCGCGATCACGTTGCTGCGGTCTCGTGCGGTTTGTACAAGGGCACGCCGGTGCTCGACCTCGATTATGCCGAGGATTCGGCGGCCGACACCGATGCCAACTTCGTGCTGACCGGCACGGGCGGCATCGTCGAGGTCCAGGGCACCGCCGAGATGGAGCCGTTCTCCGTGGATCAGCTCCTCGAATTGCTGAACCTCGCCCGCGCCGGCACCGACCGGCTGGTGGCGCTCCAGAAGGAGGCGATCGCGTGAGCCGCCGTCTCACCGGCAAGGTGGTCATCGCCACCCACAATGCGGGCAAGCTCGCAGAGATGCGCGCATTGCTAACGCCGTTCGGGATCGAGGCGGTCTCGGCCGGCAAGCTCGGGCTGCCCGAGCCAGATGAGACCGGGACGATGTTCTCCGAGAACGCCGCGATCAAGGCCCACGCGGCCGCCCAGGCCACCGGGCTGCCGGCCTTCGCGGACGATTCCGGCCTGTGCGTCGACGCCCTCGATGGGGCTCCCGGAATCTTCTCCGCCCGCTGGGCGGGCCCGACCAAGGACTTTTCCGCCGCGATGGCGCGGGTCTTCTCGGAGCTGGAGCAGCGCGGGGCGACGAACCGGAAGGCGCATTTCGTCTCCGCCCTCGTGCTCGCCTGGCCGGATGGCCACACCGAGCTGTTCGAGGGGCGCGTGTTCGGGACGCTCGTTCCGCCGCGCGGCGATGCCGGCTTCGGCTACGATCCGATCTTCCAGCCGGACGGCCATGCCCAGACCTTCGGCGAGATGACCGCCGAGGGAAAGCACGGGGGCGATTGGCAGAAGGGTGAGGGGCTGTCCCACCGGGCCCGGGCCTTCGTGCTGCTGAGTCGCGCCTGCCTGGCGCCGGCTTCCTGATTGCCAAACCGGGCCGGGACGCTCACATCCCGGCAATCATGACTTCGACCGGCCCGGACCATCCGACCCGCGACGCGGGCTTCGGGATCTACCTGCACTGGCCCTTCTGCGCCGCGAAGTGCCCGTATTGCGACTTCAACAGCCACGTCCGGCACGCCGGCGTGGACCAGCCGCGCTTCCTCGACGCGTTCCGGGCCGAGATCGCCCACAACGCCGCCCACACCCCCGGCCGCACGGTCACCAGCATCTTTCTCGGGGGCGGCACGCCCTCGCTGATGGCGCCCGCCACGGTGGCGGGCCTGCTCGACGCGGTGGCGGGGCATTGGGCGGTGGCGCCCGATGCCGAGATCACCCTGGAGGCCAACCCGTCGAGCGTGGAGGCCGACCGGTTCCGCGGTTACCGCGCCGCCGGGGTGAACCGGGTGTCGCTCGGCGTGCAGGCGCTGGACGATGTCTCGCTGAAGAAGCTCGGGCGGCTGCATAATGCCGCGGAGGCGTTCGCGGCGATCGGCGTCGCGCAGGCGGTGTTCGACCGGACCTCGTTCGACCTGATCTATGCCCGGCCCGACCAGACCCCCGCTTTGTGGCGGGCCGAGCTGAGCGAAGCGCTCACCCGCGCCGCCGAGCACCTGTCGCTCTACCAGCTCACCATCGAGCCCGGGACGCCGTTCCACGGGCTGGCCGCCGCCGGAAAGCTGGTGACGCCGGACGACGAGACCGGGCGCGTCCTCTACGACGTGACCCAGGAGGTCTGCGGCCAGGCGGGCCTGCCCGCCTACGAGATCTCCAACCACGCCCGGCCGGGCGCCGAATCCCGACACAACCTGCTCTACTGGCGCTACGGCGAATATGCCGGCATCGGCCCGGGCGCGCATGGGCGGCTGGTCACCCCGGCGGGCCGGATCGGCACCGTCACCGAGCGCGGCCCGGAGGAATGGCTTGCCCGGGTCGAGCGCGACGGACACGGCATCGTCGAGACCGAGACGCTGCAGGCCGCGGACCAGGCCGACGAGTTCCTCGTGATGGGCCTGCGGCTCGCCGAAGGGATCGACCCCGAGCGCTACGCCGCCCTGAAGGGCCGGCCGCTGAACGGCAACCGCATCGGCATGCTGGTGGGCGACGGCCTGCTGCACCGCCTGCCCGGCGGGCGGATCGCGGCGACGCCGCGCGGCGCGCCGGTGCTCAACGCCCTGGTGGCCGAACTCGCGGCCTGATCAGGTGCCGGGTTTGGCCAGGACGCGCGGGGCCGGGCTGACCAGGGTGGCGGCGTTGTTGCGGATCTCGTAGACCGCCAGCGACCGGTCGCTCAGCCCGTCCGGCCGGAACCGGAAGGTGCCGTCGGTCCCGGCGAAGCCCGACGGGTTGGTCAGCGTCGTCTCCGCAAAGCGCTGCGAGCCGTATTGCCGCGTCAGCGCCGCCGACAGCATCACGGCGTCGTAGGCCAGCGAGGCGACCCGCGGCGGCACCGCGCCGAACTTTGCCTGATAGCGGCCGCTGAAATTCGAGAAGCCGGTCCGGTCGGGCGAGGCGAACCGTCCGCCCTGCAGCGCCGGCAGCGCGAACAGGGCCGGCTCGTTCCAGAGGGCCGTGCCGATCGGCCGGACCCGGGCGGGATTGTAGCCGGCCTTGGTGAGGGACGCGGCGACCGCGGGCATGGCCTCGGCCGTCTCCGGGATGAACAACGTGTCGGCGGTGGCGCCGGCCCCGGTGATCACCCGGGCCAGCCTTTCGACCGCCAGCCCCGGCGCACCGGACGGATAGCGCTCGACCGCCGCCACCCGGGCACCCTTGCGGGCGACGGCCTCGCGGAATTCCGCCTCGACCGCGTTGCCGTAGGCCGTCTCGGGAATCAGCGCCGCGAAGGAGCGGCGGCCGGCGGCCACGGAATCATCGACGATCCGGTCGACCTCCGGCTGCGGCAGGAAGCTCAGGAGATAAACGCCCCGGGCCGCCACGGAGGCGTCCGTCGAGAAGCCGATCACCGGCTTGCCCGCAGCCTTGGCGGGCACGGCGGCCGCCTGGACGTTGGCGGCGAAGACCGGGCCGAGCACGATGTCGGCACCCTGCTTCAGGGCCTCCTGGGTCGCGTCCCGGGCACCGTCGGCGCTGCCGTGATCGTCCTCGACCAGGATCGTCAGGTCGGGCTGCTGCGACTCGTCGTAGGCGAGTTGGGCCGCGTTGCGCATCGCGCTGCCGACCGCCACACCCGTGCCGGTGAGCGGCAGGACCAGCGCGACCTTCACGGCGCCGGTACCGATGCGGTTGCTCCCGGCAGCGGCCGGGGTCAGCGGAGCGCCGGCCGACGGGGCGGGCGCGTTGCCGAGCGGCACCTCGGCCGGCGGCGACAGCGCCGCCCGGGCCGGAGCGCCGCGGCGGGCCGCATGCCCGTCCCCGAATCCGCCGACGCAGCCGCCGAGCGCGAGGGCGCTGAGGGCGACGGTCAGGGCGGCGACACGCGCGAGACGGGTCCGCCCACACTTCGGACGCACCATGGCGCGGGCTCCTTCGGGCATGTCCGGCCAACCTGACCGGGCCGTTTTCAAATGTAAACGCGGCGCTGCCGGTTTGCCCCCGGTCTCGACGCGCCGCCGCGACGCGGGGCGTGGAGTGTGGCAAGATCGCCCGCGATGACACGTCGATTCGATGCCCCGGGGCCCGCGATCTCAACCCAACCCACCGCCACGCCCCCTGCGCAGAAGCCCGGTGCGGACCGGCCGCGGAACACCACCTTCACGGCCTTCGGGCTGGCCAGCGAGACCGAGCCTCTATCGCCCGGGCTGCACATCGTGGCGACGCCGATCGGCAACCTGCGCGACATAACCATCCGGGCGCTCGCCACCCTGGCGGCGGCCGACGCGGTGCTGGCCGAGGATACGCGCGTCACCCGGACGCTGCTGGCCCATTACGGCATCACGACGCCGCTGCTCGCCTATCACGAGCACTCGAACGACACCGTGCGCGACCGGATGGTGGCGCGGCTCCGGGCCGGCGAGGCCCTCGCCCTGGTCTCGGATGCCGGCACCCCCCTCGTCTCAGATCCTGGCTACAAGCTGGTCCAGGCCGCGATCGAGGCCGGGATCGCGATCACCCCCGTGCCCGGGCCGTCCGCCGTCATGACCGCGCTGGTGGCGGCGGGCCTGCCCACCGACCGGTTCTTCTTCGAGGGTTTCCTGCCGCAGAAGGCCGGCGCCCGGCGCAACCGCCTCGAAGCCCTCACCCAGGTCCCGGGCACGCTCGTCCTGTTCGAGTCGCCCCACCGTCTGCCCGAGATGCTTGCGGATGCCGCCGCGGTGCTCGGCGCCGACCGTCCGGCCGCGGTCACCCGCGAGCTGACCAAGTTCTACGAGACGATCCGCCGGGACACGCTGGGCTCCCTGAGCGAGCGCTTCGGCCAAGAGGGCGCGCCGAAGGGGGAGATCGTCGTCATCATCGGCGCCGCGACCCATCCGGACCGCCCGGTCGAGGGGGATGCTGCCCTCGACGGGTTGATCCGCGCCGCGCTGGAGCGGCACTCGATCAAGGATGCGGCGAGCCTCGTCGCGGACGAGACCGGGCAGCCGCGCCGGGCCATCTATACCCGGGCGCTGGCCCTGGCCCGGGACAGCCAGGGGTGAACGAGACCGTGCCGGACCAAGCCCTGCGGCGGCGCGCCGCCCATCTGCGCGGATACAGGGCCGAGTGGCTGGCGATGGCGGCCCTTCTGCTGAAGGGCTACTGGCCGATCGGGCGCCGGGTGAGCTTCGCCGGGGGAGAGATCGACCTGATCGTCCGCCGTCCGCGCACCATCGTGTTCGTCGAGGTGAAGGCGCGGTCCAGCCTGGACGAGGCCCGCGTCGCGATCGACGCGGCCAAGAAACGGCGCTTCTCGCGCGCCGTGCGGGCCTGGATCGGCCGCAATCCCTGGTGTGCGGGGATGACCTTGCGGGCCGACGCGGTCTTCGTCGGCCCCGGCGAATGGCCGGCCCATTTGCCGGACGTCTTCACCATCGAAGGCTTGTAGGAGGGGCGTTCAGCCCCGGGCGGCGCGGATCGCGCCGATCAGCGTGCGCTTGAGGTCGGCTTGGCTGAAAGGCTTCTGCACCACCGGCCGGTCGCGGAACGGCTCGCGGATGCCGGCGCCGCCATAGCCCGTGGAGAACACGAGCGGCAGGTCGCGCTGCACGATCGCCTCGGCCACCGGGTAGATCGGCTCGCCGGCCACGTTCACGTCGAGGATCGCGATCTCGAACGTCTCCTGCGAAGCCATCTCGAGCGCGGTCGAGAGCCGTGCAGCCGGTCCGACCACGGCACAGCCGAAGTCGAGCAGCATGTCCTCGAGGAGCATCGAGATTGCGGCTTCGTCTTCGACGACGAGCACGCGGACGCCGTTCAGGACGTCATCGTTGGGGTCAGCAGTCACGCCGGGCCGTCTTCCCTTCGATCACCCCCGAACCGGGGATCTTGCCGTGCGGTTGGTATCGCCTCGCGAGCCGCTGGAGTAGCGCTGAGAAGCGCCGGGCGGCATCGCCAGGCGGTCCGCGAGACCACCCGTGGCGTCGCCTGGAATACCGGACGTGTCAAGCGTTCGCTTGCCGTTCCCGGGTGAATGACCGCGTCGATGTTAACCGACGATACATTTTTGCCGGTTTCCGGGCCGGCATCGCGCGACGCGACCGATCATTCGTCCTTGAACGTGACCTTGGCGCCGCGGCTCACATGCGCCGCGAGGTCGCGGGCGTTCCAGTTGGTCAGCCGGATGCAGCCGTGGGACTCGGTCTTCCCGACCTTCTCGGGCTCGGGCGTTCCGTGGATGCCGTAGCTCGGGATCGCGAGGTCGATCCAGACCAGGCCGACCGGATTGTTCGGCCCCGGCTTGATCGAGAATTTCTGCTGCGTTTTCACGCCCTTGAACGCGTATTTCGGGTTGTAGGTGTAGTCCGGGTCGAACGCGACGCCCTTCACCTTGGTCTCGCCGCTCGGCGCCGGCTTCTCGGTGCTGCCGATCGAGGCCGGGTAATAGCCGAGCAGCTTGCCGTCGGCCCCGAAGGCGCGGACGTCGTGGCTGGTCTTGTCCACCTCGATCCGCTCGACCTTGGGCTCCTGCGGCAGGTCCTTGCCCTTGGGCTTGTCCAAGCCCATCGGATCGACCGCGGCCACGATGATCGACGTGCCGGCCTTGTCGAGGGGCTTGTCCGGGTTGAGGGCGCTGACGAGGTCGCGGCTCATGTGGAACCGCTCGGCCAGCATCTCCCGCGGGTTGGTGTAGCCGAGCTCCTTGAGGTCGGTCTGCTCTTCCATCTTGGGCGGGATCTTCTCAACATAGGGGCCGGACGCGTCCGCGTCGGTGATCGCGTAATCGGACACGGCCGGCTTGTCGCTCGTCGCCTGGAGCTTGTCCCAGAGCTCCTGCGTCAGGTCCCGGGTCGCGGGCAGACCCTGCGCCACCGCGAAGGCCGAGAGCGCCTGCTGGTAATTCTCGCCCTTCAGACCGTCGATCGCCCCCGGGAAGAACCGTGCGCGATCCAGCAGGATCTGCGCCTTCACGATCAGCGCGTCGGGTTTGTCGTCGGATTTCTTGGCGGCCCGGGCCTTCTTGCCGGACTTCTTCTCCGCCTGCTTCGCGGTCTTTTCGGGCTCCGGCGCCTTGAAGGTCGCGCCGTTGATCGCCTCGGCGGTCAGTGCGGGCGCCTTGTCGGGCTGCGCCAGGGCGGCCCCCGGTGCCGCCAGGCTCAACACCAGCAGAGCCGCGCAAACCGGCCGCGAGGATCTCCGCATCATGGACGTACAGCTCTCCGGGAGCAGGCGCGCTCCGGTCGCACAAGTATCGAGCGCGCTTGAACGTTCCGCCGCCGGGCCCGGGCTACTCGCACAGGCGATGCCCGGCGTTGCGCTCACGTTCGTCGAGGTGGAAGTGGTTGGCATGGGCCGCGTTGCTGCCCGGCCCCAGGACCGTGCGGAAGAAGCCGCAGGCCTTGCCCCGGATCGAGGCCAGGAACTCCGCCTCTTCGGATCCCGCCGGCATCGCCTTGACCGGGATGCCGGCGCGACCGGCGAAGGTGAAGCCCATCACGTCGACGGCCGCCGCGAAGGCGTGGTCGCTGAGCTTGGCATCGACATCGTGGTTCTGCCCCCGGCAGACATAGGTGCCGCCGAGTTCGACCCCGGTCAGCGGATGCTTGAGCGTCCGGTCCGCCGCGACCTGGACCTCCGTGGCCCAGCGCGCGAAGGATTCCGCGACCTGGCAGGTCAGCGTCGCGCCCCCCGGCAGCGCGATCCCGTCGGCGAGCTTGGTCACCTTCAGCGGCAGCGGCGCCGTGCATTGGCCCTCGGCGATGGGCGGCAGCGGCTCGAACTCGACGCCGAGGCGCTTGAGACGCACCCGGCAGGCGGTGTCGTCCGGGGGGGAGACCTTGAGGGCGAGCGCGGCCTCGCCGGACAATTCCGGAGGGCGCTCCGGCGGGGTCGGGGGCGGCACCGGCATCCCGGGCTTCTGAGCCTCCGCGGCACCGTCCTTGGCCGGCGAGGTCGGCTCGGCAGGACGCGCCGGGGGCGTCGGCTTACCGGATTCGGCTGTCGGCGCAGGCTTCTGCTCCGCCGGCTGGGCCGGCTTCAGCTCGCTCGGCCGCTCGGGCGGAAGCGGCGGCGGCACCGGAACGGCGGGCGCCTCCGCGGCCGAGCCCGGCGCGGGCGCCAATGCGCAGAGGACCAGGGCGAGGGCGCTTGAGGCCAAGAAGATCGTCGGTCGGCGGGGCGGCATGGGACCTCGAAGCGCGGGCATAGGCCGGGGGAAACGAACGGAACCGCATTCGGATCACATCGGCCCGGTTGACGGGGCTGCCGATCGGGCCTCTGTCTTCCGTCAAAGGGCCGCGGACCCCATCTCGCGGCCCGGAGGACGGGCCGCACGACCCGTCGGACCAACGCACCACCGAGGACCGAATGCCGGATGTCGCCGATGCCGGGCTCCCGAGCCTGCCGCAGGACAACCCCTTCCGCGACGCGCAGTGGAGCACGCCGCACGGCCTGCCGCCGTTCGAGCGGATCGAGCCGGAGCATTACATGCCGGCCTTCGAGGCGGCGCTCGCTGCCCACTCTGCCGAGATCGCGGGCATCGCGTCCGACACGGCGCCTGCGACCTTCGCCAACACCGTCGCGGCGATGGAGCGCGCCGGCCAGGCCCTGGAGCGGGTGGCCGGCGTCTTCTACAACCTGACCGGCAGTCACACGAATCCGGAGTTGCAGGCGATCGAGCGGACGATCGGCCCGAAACTGTCTCGGCACGGCAGCGCCATCTACCTGAATCCGCAGCTCTGGGCGCGGATCTCGGCGGTGGACGCCGAGGCGGAGGGTCTGGGGCCGGAGGAACGCCGGGTCCTCGACCGCTACCGCATCCGCTTCCGCCGCTCCGGTGCCGATCTCGGTCCGGCCGACAAGGCGCGCATCGCCGAAATCGCCGCGCGGATGTCCGAACTCGGCACCCAGTTCAGCCAGAACCTGCTCGCCGACGAGAGCAGCTTCACCCTGCCGCTCTCCGGCGAGGACGATCTCGCCGGCCTGCCGCCGTTCCTGCGCGCCGCCGCCGAGAGCGCGGCCCGGGAGCGCGGGCTGGAGGGCCACGTCATCACCCTGTCGCGCTCGCTGATCGAGCCGTTCCTGGTGTGCTCGACCCGCCGCGACCTGCGCGAGAAGGCCTATGCGGCCTGGACGAAGCGCGGCGAGAACGGCGGCGCCACCGACAACCGGGCGATCATCGTCGAGATGGTCGGGCTGCGCGCCGAGCACGCCCGGCTGCTGGGCTTCGACAGCTTCGCGCATTTCAAGCTCGACGACACGATGGCGGCGAGCCCCGACGCCGCCATGGAGCTGCTGCGCGACGTCTGGACAGCGGGCCGGGCGCGGGCTGGCGAGGAGCGCGAGCGGCTCCAGGCGCTCGTCCAGCAGGAGGGCCACAATTTCGCGCTTCAGGCGCACGATTGGCGCCACTACACCGAAAAGCTGCGCCGGGCCGAGCACGACCTCGACGAGAGCCAGGTCAAGGCGTACCTGCCGCTCGACCGGATGATCCAGGCAGCCTTCGACACGGCCTCGCGCCTGTTCGGCCTGACCTTCGAGGAATTGTCCGACGTGCCGCGCTACCACCCGGACGTGCGCGTCTGGCGGGTCGGCAACCCGGACGGGTCCGAGGTCGGCCTGTTCCTGGGCGATTACTTCGCCCGGTCGTCGAAGCGCTCGGGCGCCTGGATGAGCGCGTTCCGCTCGCAGGAACGCTTGAACGGCACGGTCACGCCGATCATCGTCAACGTGATGAACTTCGCCAAGGCGCCTCCCGGCGAGAGCGCGCTCCTGTCCTTCGACGACGCCCGCACCCTGTTCCACGAATTCGGCCACGCCCTGCACGGGCTCCTGTCGGACGTGACCTATCCGCTGCTCTCCGGGACATCGGTGTCGCGCGACTTCGTCGAGTTGCCGTCGCAGCTCTACGAGCATTGGCTGGAGCAGCCGGAGGTTCTGCAGGCCCATGCCCGCCACCACCGGACCGGCGAGCCGATGCCCGACGCGCTGCTGCGCAAGCTCCTGGCGGCCCGTACCTTCAACCAGGGCTTCGCCACGGTGGAATACACCGCCTCGGCCATCGTCGACATGACCCTGCACCTCTCGGCGGGCGGCGAATCGGGCCTCGACGTGCCGGCCTTCGAGGCCGACGCCCTGCAGCGGATCGGCATGCCGGCCGAGATCAGCATGCGGCACCGGACGCCGCATTTCGCCCATATCTTCTCCGGCGACGGCTACGCGGCCGGCTACTACAGCTACCTCTGGTCCGAGGTGCTGGACGCCGACGCCTTCGACGCGTTCCGGGAGGCCGGCGACATCTTCGATCCGGAGACGGCGAAGCGCCTGCGCACCTACGTGTACGGCGCCGGCAACCTGCGCGACCCGCGCGACGCCTACACGGCGTTTCGCGGCCGCATGCCGAGCATCGCGCCGCTGCTGAAGAAGCGGGGGCTCGCGGCCTGACCCGCGTAGGGCCGGTAAGGATTTCGTAAACAAACGTCCTTAACGAACGCTTGCAGGGATTCCCTGTAGGCGGAGTTGGGGGCGATGACGAAGATTGAAGCCAAGCCGGCCCTCTCTCCCGACGAGCTGCTCAAGGCCGTCGTGGCGGGGAAGGCGGATCCGAAGCCCGAGCCGGCCCCGGCCGCGCCGCGCTTTGCGATGCCGTCGCTCGCCGGGATCGACCTGCGCCGCTACGCGATTCCGGGCGCCGCCCTCGCGGTCGGCCTGCTGGTCGGTGCCGGCGTCGCCGCCCGCTCAGGCTCGGGCAGCGTGCCGAGCGATGCCGTCGTGGCGTTGAGCGCCACCGTCGATGCCGGACGGACCGAGACCGCGCGTCTCGGCGCCGACATCGCGCAGCTCCACCAAGTCCTCGCGGATCTCCGCGCCGCCACCGACACCGCCCGCAAGGAAGCCGGCGCGCGCAGCTCCGCGTTGGGCGAACGCCTGGCGCAGCTCGACAAGAATCTGAATGCCAAGACGGCGGCCCTGGGCGAGCGCCTCGAACAGGTCGAGCGCGAGCAGAGCGGCCGGATCGCCAACCTCGCCACGCAGCTCGAGCGCCGCACATCCGCCGCGGCGATTGTGAAGGCCGAGCCGACCCAGACCGGAAGCCTCGCCGAGACGCGGACGTCGGACGCGAAGATTACGGATGCCAAGACCGCCGAGGCGAAGCCCGCGGAGGCCAAGCCGAAGCCCGCCGTCGCGGAGAAGCCGCCGGTGATCGATGGCTGGGCGGTGCGCGACGTCTATGACGGCGCGGCCATCCTGGAGAACCGGCGGCGGCGCATCGTCGAGGTCGGGCCGGGCGATACGCTCCCGGGCGTCGGGCGGGTCGAGGGCGTCGAGCGCCGCGGCCGCGAATGGGTGGTTGTGACGCGCCAAGGCCTGATCACGCCCCAGCCCTGGTAAGGACGGCTCAGCGTCCCTGGAGCGTGGCCGAGGCGAGCTCGTCGCTGGGGGTCGGAAACCGCGGCTCGAGCGACAGCGGATCGGCCATCGCGGCGGCGCGTTCGGCCCGGCGGCGGCCGTGACGCAGGGCGCGGGTCTGTGCCGCGCGGGTCGGATGCAGAATCGCGGCGAGGAGCGCCTGGCCCTCGAACGCGCTGTCCAGGTTTTTGGCTTCGAAGACGGGCATGGCCGGCCTGCTTGAGTGCGAGCCGGTCATCCGCCGATGGCAGTGGCCCGGATCGCATCCCGAATAACGGGGATCGCGTGGACGGGTTCCGCTAAGCTTTCGCGGCGAAACCACTTTTTTACGATTGTCCAGGCGCGGCCCGAAAACAGTGCGACGGCACACATAGCACTGGCCGAAGGCGCGTCCCGAAAGGCGGTCTGCCGCTTTCGGGACGCGGGTATCGTCAGACGAACTGGTTGAGCCCCGGGATCGACCCGATGATCGGGCCCATCGCGTCCTCACCGACCTTCTCGCGGCCGAAGGCGAACAGCTCCTGGCCGAGCGGCTGCATCTGGCCCATGGGCACGCCGGCCGCCATCAGCTTCTGGCCGAGCGCCATGACGCCACCGCCGCCCATCATGCCGCCGAGCATGCCCATGAGGCCGCCACCGCCGCTCTCGCCGGCATTCGACTCGGCGATCAGCGACTCAGAACCGGGCAGCGCGGCCAGGAGCTGATTGACCTCGGTCGCGGGACCCTCCTTCTGCAGGAAGGCCAGGATATGCCCGATGGCCGTCTGTGCGGTCGCGGCGTCGAGCCCGGTGCGGGCGGTGACGCGGGCGAGCAATTCTTCCATGGCGCTGATCTCTTCGGAACGTTTCCAGACGTCCTTCGACTCTGAGCCGCCGGAAATCAAGCGCGGGTCCTGACTTCGCGGGCAAACCGCAACCCGGACCTTTCGGTCGGCCCAGGACCGGCAATCGACGGGCCGGCCTTGCGCCGCGTCGCGCGCCGTGGCCTCGTAGGCGGTGGCGCAGGACAGCGGTAAGCTCTGTGCCCCAGTCGTTCCGCTGCGGCGATTCTCGCCGCCCTTCGGGGCTTTCCAGCGGATCGACCGAACGCGCATTGGGCGACACGGGTGAGGGAGACACGGGTGAGCGATCTCAAGACCCTTCGCGGCCTGTCCGGGCTCAGCCCGGAGCCTGCGAGCCTGAAGAAGGCCGCGCTGATCCTCATCGATATCCAGAACACCTATCGCGACGGGGTGCTGCGCCTGACCGGGGTCGAGCCGGCGGTGGCGCAGGCCAAGATCCTGCTGCGGCGGGCGCGGGAGGCCGAAACGCCGGTGATCCATATCCGGCACAATGCCGGGCCGGGCTCGCCCTTCGACATCACGGCGGCGAGCGGGCAGATCTGCGAGGAGGTCGTGCCGCAGGACGGCGAGGCGGTGCTCACCAAGGCGTTCCCCAGCGCCTTCGTGGGGACGGACCTGGAGGATCGGCTCAAGCGCGCCGGGGTGACCGACCTGATCCTGGCCGGCTTCATGACCCATATGTGCGTCAACTCGACGGCCCGCTCGGCCTTCAATCTCGGCTTCCAGCCCACCGTCATCGCCTCCGCGACCGCCACCCGCGACCTCCCGGCGCCGGACGGCTCGGTGGTGCCGGCGGCGCAGTTGCAGGCGGCGAGCCTGGCGGCCCTCGGCGACCTGTTCGCGGTCGTCGCCCGCGACGTCGACGCGGTCCGTCACTAGAGCGCGCTCCGACGAAGTGCTCCGGTCCGACGCGAGCGAGCGCATCACAACGAGACTTTAGAGCCGAGCCCGACTCCATCCTGTTCGGGCACGGCGCTCGCACGCGCAGCCGCGGCCGCCGCGGGATGACCGTCGCGAGGCACATGCGTGCATTGCACCATGGGGTTGCCGGCGGCGGAACATCGTCGGCGGCCATGCGGTTCCGACCCGAAAATGCGGAGCCGAACCATGCGCATCGAGAACGTCGCCGATCTGATCGCCGAGACCCTTCAGGAAGCGGGCGTCGCGCGCGTCTACGGGGTGGTGGGCGACAGCCTGAACGGGATCACCGAGGCCCTGCGCGCCCGCGGGCGGATCGACTGGCTCCACACCCGCCACGAGGAGGCGGCGGCCTTCGCGGCGAGCGCCGAGGCGCAGGTCACCGGCAAGCTCGCGGTCTGCGCCGGCTCCTGCGGCCCCGGCAACCTCCACCTGATCAACGGCCTCTACGACGCGCATCGCAGCCGGACCCCGGTCCTGGCCATCGCCGCCCAGATTCCCTCGGCCGAGATCGGCTCGGGCTATTTCCAGGAGACGCGGCCCACCGAGCTGTTCCGCGAATGCAGCCATTACTGCGAGCTGGTCTCCGACCCGTCGCAGATGCCGTTCGTGCTGGAGAACGCGATCCGCGCCGCCGTGGGGGAGGGGGGCGTCGCCGTCATCGTCATCCCAGGCGATGTCGCCCTGCGCGACGCGCCCAAGCGCGCGCTCGCCCCTCATGCCGGGCTGATCCCGGCCAAGCCCGTCGTGCGGCCGGCCGATTCCGAGCTGGACGCGCTGGCGGCGCTGCTCAATGCCGGCAAGCGCGTGACGCTGCTCTGCGGTCGCGGCTGCGCCGGCGCCCATTCCGAGCTGCTCCAGCTTGCCGAGGCGCTGAAGAGCCCGATCGTGCACGCGCTGGGCGGCAAGGATTATGTCGAGTTCGACAATCCCTACGATGTCGGCATGACCGGCCTGATCGGATTCTCGTCCGGCTACGCCGCCATGATGGCCTGCGACACCCTGCTGATGCTGGGCACGGGCTTTCCCTACAAGCAGTTCTACCCGCAGGACGCCAAGATCGCCCAGGTCGACCTGCGCCCGTCCGAGCTCGGCCGCCGCTGCCGGATCGAGCACGGGCTCGTCGGCGATGTCGGGGCGACGATCCGGGCGCTGCTGCCCCGGCTCAAGCCCAAGGCCGACCGGTCGTTCCTGGATGCCAGCCTGAAGCACTACGCCAAGGCCCGGGCCGGCCTCGACGAGCTTGCCACGGCCAAGCCGGGCGGCCCGCTCCACCCGCAATATCTCGCCAGGACGATCAGCGAGTCGGCCGCGGAGGACGCGATCTTCACCGCCGATGTCGGCACGCCGACCATCTGGGCGGCGCGCTACCTGGCGATGAACGGCAAGAGGCGCCTGCTGGGCTCCTGGGTCCACGGCTCGATGGCCAACGCCCTGTCCCAGGGCATCGGCGCCCAGGCCGCGGAGCCGAACCGGCAGGTGATCGCGCTCTGCGGCGATGGCGGCTTCGCCATGCTGATGGGCGATTTCCTGACGCTGCGCCAGCACCGCCTGCCGCTGAAGGTGGTGGTGTTCAACAACGGCACCCTCGGCTTCGTCGAGCTGGAGATGAAGGCGGCCGGCTATCTCGAGACCGGTGTCGCGCTCGACAATCCAGACTTCGCCGCGATGTCACGGGCGGCCGGCATCTTCGCCCTGCGGGTCGAGGATCCGGCCGAGCTGCCCGGCGCCATGCGCGAGTTCCTGGCCTTCGACGGGCCCTCGCTGCTCGATGTCCGCACCGCCCGCAACGAGCTTTCGATGCCGCCCAAGATCGACGGGCAGCAGGTGAAGGGCTTCAGCCTCTACGTCCTGCGGGCCGTGATGGACGGGCGCGGTGACGCAGTTCTCGACCTCGCCAAAACCAACCTCATCCGGTAGACCTGCCCGGGCAATCTAGACCCGTTCCAGACCGACGGCGCGGGCGATCCAGGGAGGTTCCGGACCATGCGGGTCGGCCTGTTCGTGCCGTGCTACGTCGACGCTTTCGAGCCGGAAGTCGGGATCGCCACGCTGGAACTGCTGGAGCGGTTCGGTTGCGCGGTGGAATATCCGTTCGACCAGACCTGCTGCGGCCAGCCCATGGCCAACACCGGCTGCCACGCCGAGGCCGCCGCCACGGAGGCCCTGTTCGTCAAGAATTTTTCGGGCTTCGACTACGTGGTGGCGCCCTCGGGCTCCTGCGTGCACCAGGTCCGCGAGCACCTGACCGCGATCCCGCAGACGGACGAGGTCAAGAAGGTCCGCGCCAGCACCTACGAGCTGGTGGAGTTCCTGCACGACGTGCTCAAGGTCGAATCGCTGCCCTGGGCCGAGTTCCCGCACAAGGTCGCCTATCATGGCAATTGCAACGCGCTGCGGGGCATCCATCACGCCCGGCCCTCCGAGATCGTGAGGCCGTACTTCTCCAAGCCCCTGGACCTGCTGCGCCTGGTGAAGGGCGTCGAGCTGGTCGATCTCGCCCGGCCCGACGAGTGCTGCGGCTTCGGCGGGACCTTCTCGGTGTTCGAGCCCGCGGTCTCGGCCAAGATGGGCTACGACAAGGTCGCCGATCAGAACCGGGCCGGGGCGCAATACGTGGTCTCGGCGGATTCGTCCTGCCTGATGCACCAGAAGGGCTGCGCCGAGCGCCTCGGCCTGCCGCTCCGCTACATCCACATCGCGCAAGTGCTGAACGGAGCCGCCGCATGAGCGTCGAGGACCTGAATCCCCGCGCCCGCGAGGGCATCATCCACCCCGAGGTCCGCGCCGCCGACGACGAGAGCGAGCGCGGCCAGGACGGTGGTCGCCTCCAGCACGCCGAGGCCGCGACCAAGCCGATCCGGGCGCCGCAGACCCGCGAGCCGCAACCGCGCGGCGCCAAGATCCGCGGCGACCGGCCGATCGATCAGGCCGAGGCCGCCGAGCGCTTCCTCGCCGCGCCCCTGCACCAGGCCGCCCATGACGAGCGCCTGTGGGACCTGCGCAAGAAGCGCGACGCCTCGGCCCACGGCATCCCGGAATGGGAGGAGCTGCGCGAGCTGGCCTCCGCCATCAAGGCGCACACGCTCACCCATCTCGACCAGTATCTCGAGCAGTTCGAGGCCGCCGCGAAGGCCAACGGCGTGCAGGTCTACTGGGCCGCGGACGGCGCCGACCACAACCGCATCGTCCTGGAGATCCTGCGCAGCCGCGGCGCCAAGACCCTGGTGAAGTCGAAGTCGATGCTCACCGAGGAATGCGGCTTCCGCCACCACATGGCGGCCAACGGCATCGAGATCATCGAGACCGATCTCGGCGAGCGCATCCAGCAGCTCGACAACGAGGAGCCGAGCCACATCGTGGCGCCGGCGGTCCACAAGACCCGCATGGACGTGGCCGAGGTCTTCGCCAAGACGCTCGGCACCGATCCGGACAACGACGACGCCCATTACCTCGCCGAGAGCCAGCGCGAGACCACCCGGCCCTACATCCTGAAGGCCGATGCCGGCATGACCGGCTGCAACTTCGCCATCGCGGAGACCGGCACGGTCGTCACCTGCACCAACGAGGGCAATGCCGACCTCTCCGGCAACGTCCCGCCGCTGCAGATCCACTCGATCGGCATCGAGAAGATCATCCCCAAGGTCGAGCATCTCGGCGTGTTCATCCGGCTGCTGTCGCGCTCGGCGCTGGGCTCGCCGATCACCCAGTACACCTCGCATTTCCGCGGCCCCCGCAAGGGCACCGAGATACACATGGTGCTGGTCGATAACGGCCGCTCGGCCCGGCTGGGCCTGGAGGAGTTCTGGACCTCGCTGAAATGCATCCGCTGCGGCGCCTGCATGAACACCTGCCCGGTCTACCGGCGCTCGGGCGGCCTTTCCTACGGGGCGACCTATTCCGGGCCGATCGGCCTGATTATCGACCCGACCTTCAACAAGCGGAAATACTCAACCCTGCCATTCTCCTCGACGATGAACGGCTCCTGCACCAACGTCTGCCCGGTGAAGATCAACATCCACGAGCAGATCTTCGCCTGGCGCAAGGTGCTCGTCGAGGAGCACCACATCCCGGCGCTCAAGCAAGGGATGATGAAGGCCGCGGGCGCGGTCCTGTCCCGGCCGGCCGCCTACCGGGCGGCGATCGGCGCCGCCGATTCGGCCCTGAAGGTGCTGCCGCGCTTCGCCGTCTACAACCCGCTCAACACCTGGGGGAAGAAGCGCGAGATGCCCGAGGCGCCGCGCCAGACCTTCCACGCTTGGTACAAGCAGAACCGGATGAAGGACTCCGCCCGATGAGCGCGCGCGACGGCATCCTGGCGGCGCTCAAGGCCAACCGCCCGGCGGGCGAGTATCCGTTGCCGAGCGTCCCGACCTTCACGCCGCTGGTCGGCGACGACCTCGTCGAGGAGTTCGGCGACCGGCTGAAGCGCATGGGTGGCCGCATCGAAGACGGTCGCACCGGCGAGCCTTTGGCGGGCGTCCGTGAGCGGCTGGCCGAGGCCAAGGTCATCGCCTCCGCGGTCCCGGAGATCGAGGGCAACCGCGACCTGCGGGCGGTCCGCTACCCGCAGGAGGTCGAGGATGTCGATGTGGCGGTGGTGCGCGCGGTGTTCGGCATCGCCGAGACCGGCTCGGTGCTGTTCACGGAAGGCGAGCTGATCGTGAACGCGGTCGCCTATCTGGCCCAGCACCTGATCGTGCTGCTCGACCCGGCCGACATCCTCCCCAACGTGCAGGCGGCCTACAAGCGACCGGAATTCGGCCGCTCGGCCTACGCGGTGCTGCACACCGGACCCTCGGCGACCGCCGATATCGAGGGCGTGCTCATCCACGGGGCGCAGGGCGTGCGCTCGCTGACGGTGCTCCTGCTGCCGCGCTGACCGGGAACCGCGATCGGGCGCGCCGCTTGCTTGGGCAGCGATCATCTCGTCGCCCGGCAAGGAGATCCGATGCGCTATACCCTCGGTTGCAGCCTGTCCTACAATATTCTCTCGGACACGACCTTCATCTTCAACCTGGAAGTCGCCAAGCTGAAGAGCGTCGAGATCCTCAGCGAGAGCCTGGTGCTCACGCCGAACCTCAAGCGCGATGTCTACACCACGCCGGACCTGCTGAACCGCTATCTCGGCGTCAACGTGCCGATGGGCCAGTTCGCCCTGGAGTACAACGCCGAGGTGGAGCTGACCGTCCATCGGGCCGACCCGGCGACCATCAACGAGACGCCGATCGGCGAGCTGCCGCTGGACATCCTGCCGTTCCTGCTGCCGAGCCGGTTCGTCTCCTCCGACCGGCTGACGCCCTTCGCCCAGGCCGAGTTCGGCGCGCTGCCCAAGGGCCATCAGCGCGTGAACCAGATCTGCAACTGGATCCACGACCACATCACCTACAAGCCGGGCACCAGCGACGGCGAGACCACGGCGGACGAGTCGCTGCTGAAGCGGGCCGGCGTCTGCCGCGACTTCGCGCATATCGGCACGGCCTTCTGCCGGGCGCTCGGCATCCCGGCCCGGTTCGTCAGCTGCTACGCCCACGGCCTCGTGCCGAGCGACTTCCACGCGGTGTTCGAGGCCTATCTCGACGGGCGCTGGTGGCTGTTCGACGCCACCCGCCAGGCCGATCTCGACGGGCTGGTCCGGATCGGCGTCGGCCGCGACGCCGCCGAGATCGCCTTCTCGACGCCCTTCGGCAACATGCAGCCGGTCAACCAGCAGGTCCGGATCCAGCGCACGGATGGCCAGGGCAGCCCGATGCCGCGCACGGTGGACGCGATCTCCACGGAAGTGCCCGCGCCGAATGCCGGCGCGGCCTGACCGGACATTCGCACCGGATCACGGTATCCTGTGATCCTGATCCTTGGATCCCGCACGGGGTGAAACCGCATGGCCTACCGCCACGTCGTCGGCCCACGCACCCACGTCTTCGCCGACCTGGCCACCCTGATGGCCAAGGCGACGCCGGTCCGCTCGGGCGACCGGCTCGCCGGCATCGCGGCCGAATCCGCCGAGGAGAACGCCGCGGCGCGCTGGTGCCTCGCCGAGGTGCCGCTCGCCGACATTCTGGCCCGGCCGCTGATCCCCTACGAGCAGGACGACGTCACCCGGCTGATCCTCGACACGCACGACGCCGGCGCGTTCAAGGACATCGCCCATCTCACGGTGGGCGATTTCCGCGAGTTCCTGCTGACCGCCACCCCGGATGTGCTCACCCGGATCGCCCCCGGCGTCACGCCGGAGATCGCGGCGGCCGTCTCGAAGATCATGCGCAACCAGGATCTGATCTCGGTGGCGCGCAAGGCCCGCGTGGTCACCCGCTTCCGCAACACGATCGGGCTGCCCGGGACACTCGCGGTGCGACTCCAGCCCAACCACCCGACCGACGATCCGAAGGGCATCACCGCGGCGATCCTCGACGGGCTCACGCTGGGCTGCGGCGATGCCGTGATCGGCATCAACCCGGCGTCCGATTCTGTCCAGGCGCTCGGCGACCTGCTGCAACTCCTTGACGGGGTGATCCAGAAGCACGCGATTCCCACGCAGGCCTGCGTGCTCACCCACGTCACCACCACGCTCGCCGCCATGGAGCGCGGCCTGCCGGTCGATCTCGTGTTCCAGTCGATCGCCGGCACCGAGAAGGCCAATGCCGGCTTCGGGGTGACGCTCGCTCTGCTCAAGGAAGCCCATGAGGCGGCCCTGGCGCTCAAGCGCGGCCCGCTCGGCGACAACTGCATGTATTTCGAAACCGGCCAGGGCTCGGCGCTCTCGGCGGATGCCCATCACGGCATCGACCAGCAGACCCTGGAAGCCCGGGCCTACGCGGTCGCCCGGCCGTTCCGGCCGCTCCTGGTCAACACCGTCGTGGGCTTCATCGGACCCGAATATCTCTACGACGGCAAGGAGATCATCCGGGCCGGGCTGGAGGACCATTTCTGCGGCAAGCTGATGGGCGTGCCGCTCGGTGTCGACGTCTGCTACACCAACCATGCCGAGGCCGATCAGGACGACATGGACACCCTGCTGACGCTGCTGGGCGCAGCCGGCTGCACCTACATCATGGGCATCCCGGGGGCCGACGACGTGATGCTGAACTACCAATCCACGTCGTTCCACGATTCTCTTTACTTGCGCGAGGTGCTGGGCCTGAAGCGCGCCCCAGAATTCGAGGCCTGGCTGCACGGGATCGGCCTGACCGACGGATCCGGCGCGCTGCTGCCAGGATCGGGCGCGCCGCTCCTCGCCGCGGCTCCGGACCTCGCCGCATGAGCGACCCCCGGGAGATCTGGGCCAGGCTCGCCGGGCTGACCCCGGCCCGGATCGGGCTCGGCCGCGCCGGCAGCGGCCTGCCGACCCGGGAGGTGCTGCGCTTCGGCCTCGACCACGCCCAGGCCCGGGACGCCGTGCACGCACCGATGGATGCGGAGGCGCTCGCCGGATCGATCGCGGCGCTCGGCTTCGCCACGATCCCGGTCGCCTCCCAGGCCCCCGACCGGGCGACCTACCTGCGCCGCCCCGATCTCGGCCGCCGGCTCGATCCGGCCGATATGTCGAAGCTCCAGGCCGCGGCCGAGCCCAGCGACCTCGCCCTGGTGGTCGCCGACGGTCTCTCGGCCCGGGCGGTGCACGAGAACGCGGCGCCGCTGCTGAAGGCGTTCAAGCCCCTGGCGGAGCAGTCTGGCTGGCGCCTCACCCCCGTAGTGATCGCCAGCCAGGCGCGCGTGGCACTCGGCGACGCGATCGGCGAGGCCTTGAACGCCCGGGCGGTGGCGGTGCTGATCGGTGAGCGGCCGGGCCTGTCCTCCCCGGACAGCCTCGGCATCTACCTGACCTTCGGGCCGCAGATCGGCCGGTCGGATGCGGAGCGCAATTGCATCTCGAACGTGCGCGCCGCCGGCCTCACCCACGAGAAAGCGGCATTCAAGCTGCACTGGCTGCTCGCCCGCGCGCTGACCCTGGGCTTGAGCGGCGTCACGCTGAAGGACGAGAGCGACCGCGCGTTGGAATCGGGCGCTGCGGCGCCGGCCCTGCCGGAGCCGGAACGTCGTTGACCCGCCGTGACTGTTTCGCGATCGGCACAAGGCCCGATCCGTCGTCTCAACATTTGATTGACCAAACCCGCCATCCCGGGGCCGCGTAGCGGAGCCCGGGATCCAGAAACGCTGACAGGTCAGGATCTTGCGCCGTCAGAGGCTCTGGATTCCGGGCTCGCCAGCGGCGCCCCGGAATGACGGCTGCGGGGTCTCGGCTGCATGGCGCCAGTGGTACGGCGCGTCTCTAAGCCTTGGAACCCGTCTCGTTTAAGCCTGATCTGCCGCCTTAAGCAGCCGAAGGATTATCCTTAACCTAATCTCATGCCGGCAATCGACCCGAAGCGTGGCTGTGGCGGGGTCGCAACACCGTAAAACGATCCCGGGTCTGCCCTGAGACCTGCCCGCAAACGCCGCGATCCCGCCATAGTCCGAGCCCACCTCAACAACCGCGGTAAACGGCAAGTTCGACAACGATTTACCGTTTCGAAACGAGGATTTCCCGAGCACGCGGACGGCCCTCCCGGCGCATCGCGAACGGCGACGCGCCGCGGTCTCCTGCACCCTCGGGACTGGCGGCGCGAAGGCTTGGTTCGGGTAGATGGACACGCGTTTGAACGACAAGTCGAAGCTGCCCAGCCGTCACGTCACGGAGGGACCTGACCGGGCTCCGCATCGCTCGTATCTCTACGCGATGGGCCTGACCCGGGAGCAGATCCACCAGCCGCTGGTGGGCGTCGCCTCCTGCTGGAACGAGGCCGCCCCCTGCAACATCTCGCTGATGCGCCAGGCGCAGGCGGTGAAGAAGGGCGTCGCCGCCGCCCACGGTACCCCGCGCGAGTTCTGCACCATCACGGTCACCGACGGCATCGCCATGGGCCATGGCGGCATGCGCGCCTCGCTGCCGTCCCGCGAAGTCATCGCCGACTCGGTCGAGCTGACCATGCGCGGCCACGCCTACGACGCCCTGGTCGGCCTCGCCGGCTGCGACAAGTCGCTGCCCGGCATGATGATGGCGATGGTGCGCCTCAACGTGCCGTCGATCTTCATCTACGGCGGCTCGATCCTGCCCGGCTCGTTCCGCGGCAAGCCGGTCACCGTGCAGGACCTGTTCGAGGCGGTGGGCAAGGTCGCGGTCGGCGACATGAGCCTCGAAGACCTCGACGAGCTGGAGCAGGTCGCCTGCCCGTCGGCGGGCGCCTGCGGCGCGCAGTTCACCGCCAACACCATGGCGACCGTCTCCGAGGCGATCGGCCTGGCGCTGCCCTATTCGGCCGGCGCCCCCGCGCCCTACGAGATCCGGGACAAGTTCTGCGCCACCGCCGGCGAGAAGGTCATGGAGCTGCTGGCCAAGCAGATCCGCCCGCGCGACATCGTCACCCGCAAGGCGCTCGAGAACGCCGCCACCGTGGTGGCCGCCTCCGGCGGCTCGACCAACGCGGCCCTGCACCTGCCGGCGATCGCGCATGAGTGCGGCATCGAGTTCACCCTGTTCGATGTCGCCGAGATCTTCCGGCGTACACCCTACATCGCCGATCTCAAGCCCGGCGGGCGCTACGTCGCCAAGGACATGTTCGAGGTCGGCGGCATCCCGCTGCTGATGAAGACCCTGCTCGACCACGGCTTCATGCACGGCGACTGCCTGACGGTGACCGGCCGCACCATCGCGGAGAACATGGACCGGGTGACCTGGAACCCGGACCAGGACGTGGTCTACCCGGCCAACCGCCCGATCACCCCCACCGGCGGCGTCGTCGGCCTCAAGGGCAACCTCGCCCCCGAGGGCGCGATCGTGAAGGTCGCCGGCATGCCGGCCGAGAAGCAGGTCTTCACCGGCCCGGCCCGGGTGTTCGACGGCGAGGAGGCCTGCTTCGAGGCGGTGCAGTCGCGGACCTACAAAGAGGGCGACGTGCTCGTGATCCGCTACGAGGGTCCGCGCGGCGGCCCCGGCATGCGCGAGATGCTGTCCACCACCGCGGCCCTCTACGGCCAGGGCATGGGCGACAAGGTCGCGCTGATCACCGACGGGCGCTTCTCGGGCGCCACCCGCGGCTTCTGCGTCGGCCATGTCGGCCCCGAGGCGGCGGTGGGCGGCCCGATCGGCCTGATCCGGGACGGCGACATCATCACCCTGGACGCGATCCAGGGGACGCTCAGCGTCGCCCTGTCCGACGAGGACTTCGCCGAGCGCCGCAAGGCCTGGGCGCCGCGGACGAACGCCGCGACCTCGGGCTACCTCTGGAAATACGCGCAGGGCGTCGGCCCGGCCCTGTACGGCGCCGTCACCCATCCGGGCGGCGCCAAGGAGACGGAGAGCTATGCGGACGTCTAGGACTGACCTCAGCCGGCGCAGGGCGCCGGCCGGGGCCGATCCCGGTCGGTCCCGCTTCCTCAGCCAGATCGCGGCCGCAGCCGGGGTGCTGGTCCTGCTCGCCCTGCCGACCGACGCGCCGCGGGCGCTCGATGCGAGCGTGCGCGCGCCGGTCCAGGTGCCGGTGGCGGATAAGAGCTACCGCTCGGCCAAGGACGCGCTCCGGGCCGGCGTGCGCGAGTACAATGCCGGCGACAAGCAGGGTGCCGCCCGCGCCCTCGAATACGCCGCCGGGCAGGGCCACGCCCTCGCTCTGTGGAAGCTCGGCCGGATGTACGCCGAGGGCGACGGCGTGCCCCATGACGACCTGAAGGCGTTCGAGTTCTTCTCCCGGATCGCCGATGCCAGCACCGACGATGGCCCAGATCCGCAGAACTCGGCGGTGACCGGCAGCGCGTTCACGGCGCTGGGGACCTACTTCCTGGAGGGGATCAAGGGCACCTATGTGCGCCCGAACCCTGAGCGCGCCTACGACATGTTCAACTACGCGGCGTCGTATTACGGCGAGCCCAACGCCCAGTACAATCTCGCCCGGCTCTACCTCGACGGCACCGGTGTCGAGGCCGATCCCCGGCAGGCGGCGCGGTGGTTCAACCTGGCGGCCGAGAAGGGCCATCACCCGGCGCAGGCTTTGCTCGGCGACATGCTGATCAACGGTCTGGGCGGCGTGCCGGTCCAGCGCGTGAGGGGCCTGATGTGGCTGTCGCTCGCCCGCGAGGGCGCGGAGGGCCGCAAGGACGACTGGATCGTGGCGCTCTACGAGAAGAATTGGGCGGCGGCCAACGAGGATGACCGGGCCGAGGCCCAGAGCCAGCTCCAGACCGTCGGCTCGATCCGGCGGCGGCACTGAAGCCGCCGCCGGTCGGGCTCAGCCCTTTTTGGCGTCCTGCGCGGTCTTGAAGGACGGGCGCGCCAGCGTCTCGGCGATGTAGGCCGCGAGCTTGGGCCAGCGTCCGGCATCGACCTGCGCGTCGGCCAGATGGAAATTGTAGAAGCCCGTGGCGACCGAGATGTCGGCGATGCTGAACGTGTCGCCGACCAGGTAGGGGCCGGAGATCTCCCGCTCGAGGCAGTCGAACAGCGGCGGCAGATCGTCGTTCAGCGCCTTCGCGACCGCGGCGTCGTCCGTGGGCTTGCCCATCATGTTGGGCTTCAGGATCCGCTCGACGAACGGCACCACGAGCTTGGCGAACAACTCCGTGTCGCCGAACTTGTCGAACCACACCGCGCGGCCCAGGGCCTGCGGGTCGGACGGGACCAGAGCGGGCGTCGGGTGCTTGCGCTCCAGATACCAGAGGATCGCCGAGGAATCCGCGAGCTTGAAGCCGCCATCCTCGATGGCCGGGATCTTTCCGAGCGGGCTCGCGGCCTGGAAATCCGCGTCGGGCGCGTGGAACATCACCGGCCTGTGCTCATAGGGCACGTTCTTCTCGGCGAGCGAGACCAGGACTTTGCGGACGTAGGGCGAGTAGCCGGTACCGTAGACGATCATCGCATTTCCATCGGGGAGGGGACCGGCGGATGTCGATCCGTCGGTCCAGGGTGATGAAGATAGGGCCGATCGGCCTCCTGCCGACTGGGCCCTGCGCACCGTTCGCGTAAAAGGCCGCGCCGGCTCACCGGACCGGGGCCGCGATCGCCGTGACGAAGGCGGGTCGGTCGAGGGTCAGGGCCACCCAGCTGGCGAGCTTCGGCCAGCGCGCCGCATCGACCTCGACCTGCGCGAGCCGGAGATTGTGGAACGGCGCCGCGACCGCGATGTCGCCGATCCCGAAGGCGCCGCCCACCAGGAACGGGCCGGAAATCTGGGATTCGAGATAGTCGAACAGTGGCGGCAGATGTGTGTCGAGCGCCTGCTGCGCCAGGGCTTCGTTGCCCGGCACCTTGAACAGCCGCGGTTTCAGGAAGCGCTCCGTGAACACGACGGAGAGCTTTCGATCGAGCTCGACCTCGGCGAACTTGTCGAACCAGCGGGCGCGGGCGGCGCCCTGAGCGTCGGCGGGGATCAGCGCCGGCTGCGGCGACAGGTGCTCGATGTAATCGAGGATTGCGCTGGAATCGGCCAGCCGGAAGCCGTCATGGTCGATCGCCGGGATCTTGCCCATGGGGCTCGCCGCCCGGAAATCGGCATCCTCCGCCTGCGGCGCCACCGGTCGGTGCTCGTAACGGATGCCCTTCTCGTTCAAGGCTACAAGGACCTTGCGCACGAAGGGCGAGATGCTGCTGCCGTAGATGATCATGATCGAATCCCCCGGAAAGGCGGCGCCTTTCTAGGATCGTGACCGGATACGTTGCAATCGCAGCTTTCCCAAGCCTTCGACTCAACATGGGCGTTGACGGGAAGCCGATAAGCTATACTGCTTTCGCCGATTTCGTCTTCTCGAACCGCTTGAGCAGACGGTCCCGTTTCAATCGCGACAGGCGGTCGATCCAGAAGATCCCGTCGAGTTGATCGATCTCATGCTGGATCACTGCGGCCGGAAAGCCGTCCGCCTCCTCCTCGTGGGTCGATCCGTCGAGATCGCGATAGCCGAAGCGAAGGCGGGCGGGCCGCGTGATCCGCTCACGCACGCCCGGCATGCTGACGCTGCCCTCGTCATGCATCGCCGTGTCGGGCGACGCCCAGAGGATTTCCGGGTTCACGTAGACGCGTAGGTCCTCATCCGGCGACAGCCTGATCACCACGACGCGCTCCGGAACGCCGATATGCGGAGCGGTCAGGCCGATGGCGCTCACGGCCAGCAGCGTGTCCCGCACATCGTCGGCGATGGCTTTCAGGCTGGGCCCGAAATCGTCGACCGGGCTGGCCGGTCGCGACAGCCGGGCATCGGGAAACAGGATGAGGGGGCGGGCCGGCATGTCGGGTCAGTCCACCTGTGTGGGTGCGGGGCGCCCCTGTCCTCCACCGGAGCCGCGGGGCGCAGTCAACCGGTTTGGCGGATGCGGCTGGGTCGCCGGGCGCTTTTGCGGGCAACCGAACGGCCGCCCGAGCTTTGGAGGCTCGAACACGCCGAGGTGCCCATGCTCTACGAACTCGCCACGCTCTCCTGCCCCCTGCTTGCCCTCGGGCAGGCCTCCGAGGGCGTCCAGGCCTGGATGGATGACGCCGAGGCCAAGGGACAGCTCCTGGGCTGTTGGCGAACGGAGTTCGGGGCGCTGGGTCGGCTCATCGTGCTGCGGGGATTCGCGGCGCCGGAGGACATGACCGCCGAGCGCCGACGCGCCCTGCTCAGTGCCAACCCGTTCAATGCGGGGAACGTGGTGACGGCGCTGGAGATGGACAGCTACGCGCCGTTCCCGTTCCTGCCACCGATCCGCAGCGGGGATCGCGGTGGTGTGTACGAGGTCCGGACCTACCGCCTCAAGCCCGGCGGCCTCGCGCCGACGCTGGCGGCGTGGGAGGCCGCGATCGCGCCGGCTCAGGCCTACACCGCGCATCTCGTCGTGAACCTGTACGCCCTCGATGGGCCGCCACGGATCACGCATATTTGGGCCTTCGACAGCCTGCAGCAGCGGGCCGACTTGCGCGCTCAGGCGATTGGCGCCGGCGTCTGGCCGCCGAAGGGCGGCCCCGACCAGATCGCGGACGCGACCTCGATGATCGCGCTGCCGCAGGGTGCCTCGCCGTTGCGGTGAGGCTGCGGTCAGCCGCTGGTGAATGCGATTTATACGGGAGGGACGCGAACCATACGGGCTGAGGCGCGGGTCCCCTCTCCCGCACGGGAGAGGGACAGGGTGAGAGCGGGGCGACCTCCCCGGAGAAACCGGATCCCTCACCCCAACCCTCTCCCGCACGGGAGAGGGAGCGT
This sequence comes from Methylobacterium brachiatum, assembly GCF_900113845.1. Classification (NCBI taxonomy): domain Bacteria; kingdom Pseudomonadati; phylum Pseudomonadota; class Alphaproteobacteria; order Hyphomicrobiales; family Methylobacteriaceae; genus Methylobacterium; species Methylobacterium brachiatum. The sequence goes on from NZ_FOQW01000019.1 coordinate 110,059, forward strand.
GTCGCGGCCTGCCAAGCCGCTGCGCCAACCTTGTGGCGCCTGCAAGGGGAGGGGAGCCGTCGCGACACCTCCCCAACGCGCGGAGGAGCGTCTCAATTCGCCCTGGGGCGACCCGCGGTTCCGACGAGCGACGATCCAAGATCCATTCGCGCGGCGGATCTATCGCGTGCGCGAAACCTGAACGCCTCGCAGCCGCGCTACCCCGCCGTCAGCTCCACCGTCACCGGCACATGGTCGGACGGCTTGTCCAGACCGCGCAGGTGCTTCTGCACGGCAGCCGAGACCAGGCGGTCGGCGGCGTGCGGTGAGAGCAGCAGGTGATCGATGCGGATGCCGGCATTCCGCTGCCAGCAGCCCGCCTGGTAATCCCAGAAGGTGTAGAGCCCGTCGCGCGGATCGCAGGCACGCAGGCCGTCGGTGTAGCCCTCGGCCAGGATCGCACGGAATGCCGCCCGGGTCCCGAGCAGGAACAGCGCGTCGGAGCGCCAGGCGTCCGGATCGGCCGCGTCGGCGGGGTCGGGGATGACGTTGTAGTCGCCCGCCAGAACCACCGCCTTCTCGTCCTCCATCAGGGCGCGGGCGTGGAGCCGCAGCCGTTCCATGAAGGCGAGCTTGTAGGGGTATTTCGGGCTGTCCACCGGATTGCCGTTCGGCAGGTAGATCGAGGCCACCCGCACCGGCTTGGTGTCGGGGCCGGAGACCAGCGCCTCGATGTAGCGGGACTGCTCGTCGGATTCGTCGCCGGGCAGACCGCGACGGATCTCGGTCATGGCCAGCGGCGCGCGCACCAGCAGGGCCACGCCGTTATAGGCCTTCTGCCCGAGCGTCTCGACCGCGTAGCCGGCGCCCTCGATCTCGGCGCGCGGGAACGCGTCGTCCTGGCACTTCAACTCCTGCAGGCAGACCACGTCGGGCTTTGCCTCGTCGAGAAACCCCAGCAGATGCGGCAGCCGCTGCTTGATGGAGTTGACGTTCCAGGTCGTGATCCGCATCGCCTCGCTTCCGGTCGCCACCCGGCCGTCATCCGCGCTTCGCGCCGCGCTGACAAGGCCACGACTGCGCAAGATTGGGGAGGTATAGGCACTGGAATGACGATGGGGTGGTTCGAGCCGGTCATGGCTTACTGCGAGCGGACCGGGCCGGATTTCTGGGCCGAACCGCTCAACGCGGCGTCGAACGTCGCCTTCCTGGCGGCGGCGGCGGCGTCCGCGCGCCGCGCCCGCGCGGCCGATCCGCCGGATCGCGCCTGCCTGGGTCTCGCGGGGTTGATCGCCGTGGTCGGGATCGGCTCGTTCCTGTTCCACACGCTGGCGGTGACCTGGGCGATGTATGCCGACGTCATCCCGATCACGCTGTTCATCGTCGCTTACCTGGCTTTGGCGCTCCACCGGTTCCTGAAGCTGCCGCGTCTGCGGGTCGAGGCGGCGACCGCCGGCTTCGTCCTGTTCAGCTTCACGCTGGTGCCGACCCTCGACGGGCTGACCGGGTCCGACGTCTCCGCCCTCACCAACGGCTCGATCGATTACCTGCCGGCGGTGCTGGCGCTGTTCACCGTGGCGGCGCTCGACCGCCCGGAGACGCGGTTCGTCGGGACCGGCCGGCGGCTCTTGGTCGTGGGCGTGCTGTTCCTGATCTCGCTCACCGCGCGCACCATCGACCGAACCGCCTGCGCGGTGCTGCCCACCGGGACGCACGCGCTCTGGCACCTGCTCAACGCCCTGGTGCTCTACGCCCTGGTGGCGACCGCGGTTCGGCACCGCACCGTCCTGGGCTGACCGGGCCGGCGGTTTTCTTGCGGGCGGCCCGGAATTCTTGCAGAGATGCGGCGCATCGGAGGCCCGGTCACCTGCGGGCGCCCGGCACGGAAGGAATCATGACAGTGAGCTACCGCATCGGCGTCGCCGGGCTCGGCACCGTCGGCGCGTCCGTCGTCCGGATGATCGCCCGCCGCCGTGACACCCTGACCGCTTCCGGCCTCGACATCCGCGTCGCGGCCGTGTCGTCCCGCGACCGGAGCCGCGACCGCGGGCTCGATCTCGCCGGCGTGACTTGGTTCGACGATCCGGTGGCGCTGGCGCGCTCGGGCGAGGTCGATTGCGTGGTCGAGCTGATCGGCGGCGCCGAGGGTCCGGCCAAGGCCGTCGTCGAGGCGGCGCTCCAGGCCGGCAAGACGGTGGTGACCGCCAACAAGGCCCTGCTCGCCCGGCACGGCGCGGCGCTCGCCGCCCTCGCCGAGGCGAACGGCGTCGCGCTCGCCTACGAGGCGGCGGTGGCCGGCGGCATCCCGGTGATCAAGACCCTGCGCGAGGGCCTGCCCGGCAACGCCGTGGCGCGCGTCTACGGGATCCTCAATGGCACCTGCAATTACATCCTCAGCCGCATGGAGCGCGAGGGCCTGACCTTCGAGGCCTGCCTGAAGGATGCGCAGGCCCTGGGCTATGCCGAGGCGGACCCGACCTTCGACGTCGAGGGCTTCGACACCGCGCACAAGCTCGCGATCCTGACGAGCCTGGCCTACGGCACCGCCATCGATGCCGACGGCGTCTCGGTGGAGGGCATCTCCCGGGTCCAGCCCCTCGACCTGCGCATGGCCGACGAGCTCGGCTACCGGATCAAGCTGCTCGGTGTCGCACAGGCCTCGGAGGCCGGGATCGAGCAGCGCGTCCACCCGACCATGGTGCCGAAATCCTCGGCCATCGCCCAGGTGATGGGCGTGACCAACGCGGTCACGATCGACGCGGACGCGGTCGGCGAGCTGACGCTGATCGGCCCGGGCGCCGGCGGCGAGGCGACCGCTTCCGCGGTGGTGGCCGACATCGCCGACGTCGCTCGCGGGATCGTGCGCCCGACCTTCGGGGTGCCGGCCGCCGCGATGCGCGCCAGCGAGCGCGTGGAGATGCAGCGCCACGAGGGCGGCTACTACATCCGCTTGACCGTGCATGATCGCCCCGGCGTCGCCGCGGGCGTCGCCCAGCGGATGGCCGAGCGCGAGATCTCTTTGGAGAGCATCCTGCAGCGCCGCACCGAGGGGGCTGGGTCCGATCCGCGCGGGCGGTCCGGCCGGCCGGTGCCGCTGGTGCTGATCACCTACGCGGCCACCGAGGGCAGCATCCGCGCGGCCCTCGACGCGATCGGCGCCGACGGGCTGCTCGCCGAGCCGCCCCAGGTGATCCGCATCGAGCGTGAATAAGAATGCAATCTCCGCGCGTTGCGCCTCACGCCTGATGCAAGATAAGTGATATTCTTGCGGCACGCGTAGGCCGACAGGCGTCGGTCGACGACGATCCAACCGGGATCCGACCTCAAGATCGGGCCCGGACACAGGCAGGAAGCGATGGCCGTGGCCCCCAAGTCCGAACCGCGCGGCGTTCCGCGCACGCTCGCCCTCGAGCTCGCCCGCGTGACGGAGCGGGCCGCCATCGCGGCGGCGCGGCTGCGCGGCAAGGGCGACGAGAAGGCTGCCGACCAGGCGGCGGTCGACGCGATGCGCGACGAGCTCAACGGCCTGCCGATCCGCGGCACCGTGGTGATCGGGGAGGGCGAGCGCGACCAGGCGCCGATGCTGTTCATCGGCGAGCAGCTCGGGCGCGGCGAGGGGCCCGAGGTCGACATCGCGGTCGATCCCCTGGAAGGCACGACCCTCTGCGCCAAGGACATGCCGGGCGCGATCGCCGTGATGGCCATGGCCGAGCGCGGCTCGCTGCTGGCCGCCCCCGACGTCTACATGCAGAAGATCGCGATCGGCCCCGGCTACCCGGCGGGCCTGGTCGATCTCGACGCGAGCCCGGCCGACAACATCACGGCGCTCGCCCGGGCCAAGGGCGTCGAGCCCGACCAGATCACGGCGCTGATCCTCGACCGGCCGCGCCATGCCGGCCTGATCGCCGAGGTGCGGGCGGCCGGCGCCGCGGTGCGGCTGATCTCGGACGGCGACATCGCCGGGATCATCTTCACGGCGAGCCCGGCCGAGACCGGCATCGACATCTATCTCGGCACCGGCGCCGCGCCCGAAGGAGTGCTGGCTGCCGCCGCCATGCGGTGCATCGGCGGCCAGATGCAGGGACGGCTGATCCTCGACACGCCGGAGCGCCGCCGGCGCGCCGCCGAGATGGGCATCGAGGATCTGAACCGGAAATACGATCTCGTCGATCTCGCCAGCGGCGACGTGATCGTGGCCGCCACCGGCGTCACCGACGGCGCGCTGCTGCGCGGCGTCCGGTTCCGGCCCGACCGGATTCAGACCGAGACGGTGGTCTACCGCTCGGAAGCCGGCACGGTCCGGCGGATCCTGGGGGAGCACCGCCGTGGCCTGAGCTGACGGTGCCCCCGAGTCCCGAACGGGATCAGTTCAGGACGACAACCTTCGAGCCGACATTGACCCGGCTGAACAGGTCGATCGCGTCCTGGTTGATCATCCGGATGCAGCCCGAGGACACGCTCTTGCCGATGGAGAACGGCTCGAGGGTGCCGTGGATGCGGAACAGCGTGTCCTTGTTGCCCTGCCAGAGATACATGGCGCGGGCGCCCAGCGGGTTGCGCAGGCCGCCGGCGACGCCGAGCCCGCTCTGCAGCTTGTCGACCTCGCTGGCGAGCTTCGGGCTGCGGGCGATCATCTCCTTGGGCGGGTACCAGTCCGGCCAGGCCTGCTTCGAGTTCACCGTCGCGGTGCCGGACCAGGAAAACCCCTGCTTGCCGACGCCGACGCCGTAGCGGCGCGCCCGCCCGCCCGGCTCCACCAGGGTGAGCTGGTGCGCGCGCGGGTCGACGATGATCGTGCCCGGCTCGTAGGGGCCGCTATAGGCGATCTCCTGCCGGAGGAAGGCCGGGTTCATCTTCTTGTAGTTGAAGGCCTGGATCGGGAACACGTCGTCAGTGATGGGCCCGTAGGCCTTGGCGTAGTCGATCGGCCCGTCATCGGGGGCGCGCAGCACGGCCTTGGCCTTGGCGGCCTCGATTGGCGACAGGCCCTCGGCCGGAGGCGCTCCGGCCTGGCGACGCTGCACCGTCGGATCCTCGTCCTCCGGGGCGTAGACCGGGGCGGATTGCGGCGCCGGAGCGGCCTGCGGTGCGGGGCGGACCACCGGGGCCCGGCCGGTATAGGGCAGGTAGCGGTCGCCGCGCCGCACGTAGAGGGCGCCGTTCTGGTCCTGGTAGAGCTGGCCGTCGTCGCCGAACCCATCGATGCCGGACTCGGCGACCGGGCCGCGGCCCTGGGCGTGCGCTGCCGAGGCGAGCGCGAGGACGGTGAAGCCGGCCAGGAACAGGCGGCGGATCGGGGCGGACATGGCTCGGTTTTCCCTGGATGGCGCGGCGTCACCGAAATCGTGCGGCGGCGCGCGATCGAGCTGACCGACACGAATACAAGGCCACGCTCATTCCAGGCCTTAGCAAGGATCGCGCGGCATCGCCAAGTTGCGGAAGTCCCCTATGACCGTCGTCCGATGTCTCGTCTGGTACTTCTCTTCACCTGTGTTGCGTTCCTGCCTCTACCGGTTGCGCCGCCATTCACCCTGCCGCAGGAACGGACGGGACGGCGCCGGGTCCGGAGCGGTTCGGGCTTGCTTCGTCCCTCAACGCAAGGTTGATGGCGACGGCCGGCATCTCCGCCGCGTGAGGGATCTCGGTCGTGCGTGCGAACATCCTATGGGGCGCGGCGATCCTGGCCGCCGCCCTGGTCCTCGGGCCGAGCGCCGAGGCGCGCCGCGCCGCCACGGCCGAGCCGCCGAAAGCCGCCGCGCCGGCCGGGACCTGGACCGCGGGAACCCAGCCCGAGCGCGATTGCGGCCGCGCCCGCCGCAAGTTCTGGGTGCCGCAGGAAGGCTGGATCGTCCGCACCGTCGTCTCGTGCCGGTGATCGGGACGTTTTCTTCGCACGCCCGATTCCCAAGCAATGCTGCCTTGATCACGGGCAATCCTGCTTTCGGGCGTGATCAGGTTTGACGGCGGGCTGTGCCGTCTCGCCAAGGTGAGGGGCCTTCACGAAAATTTGCCTGACCATCCCACGCGCCGCCTTATCCTGATGTGGTGGCGCGAAGCGTAGCCCTCCTTCGAAGCCCGCGCCGCGCTGCGGCGCCTTGGAATGAGGGGAGGGCGTGGGACATGCGCGGCGCTGGCTGCCGTCCGCCGCGTTCTTGCGCGCGCAGCGAAGCAACCCCGGGGCAGCACGCGCGCTCAGAACGTTGCGCAGTACTGGGTTGCTTCGCTGCGCGCGCAATGACGGGTGAGGCGATCGGGGGCCGCGCTGGGGCCGCCTCCGATCCTTCGAAGCTGGCACGCATGCTGCATTGCGGTTCAAGCCGCGCCTGCTGCGGCGGTGGAGCAACGGCGCTCTCAAACAGCGGACGGTGTGAGTCCGGATCCCCGGCATGAGCGACCGCGTGGCGGTTCGCCTCTCATAAGACGAGCACCTGCTATGGCCAGCTTCAAGACGGCGATGAAGTCGGGTCACCCCCCGACGCTGTTCGCGGCGTTTCTCTACTTCGATTTCTGCTTCGCGATCTGGGTCCTGAACGGCGCCATGGGCCCGTTCATCACCGAGACCTACAAGCTCACCCCGGCCCAGACCGGGTTCATGATCTCTCTGCCGATCCTCGCCGGGGCGCTGATGCGCTTCCCGCTCGGGATCCTGGCCCAGTATATCGGCCGCAAGAACGCGGCGATCACGGAGATGACCGTGATCATGATGGCGATGGCCTACGGATACTTCGTGGTGTCGTCCTACAACGACGTGCTCGCCATGGGCGTGCTGCTCGGCATCGCCGGGGCCTCCTTCGGGGTGGCTTTGTCGCTCGGCTCGGGCTGGTTCCCGCCGGAGCACAAGGGGCTGGCGATGGGCATCGCGGGCGCCGGCAATTCCGGCACCGTGCTGGCCGTGCTGTTCGCCCCGCCGCTGGCCCAGGCCTATGGCTGGCAGACCACCTACGCCTTCGCCGGCGTGGTGATGCTGATCCCGCTCGTGGTCATGATCGTGTTCGCCAAGGAGCCGCCGGACAACGCCCACCAGTCGTTCAAGGAGCATGTCTCCTGCCTGTTCACCAAGGACGGCTGGGCGTTCTCGCTGATCTACGTGATCACCTTCGGCGGCTTCGTCGGCCTGTCGAACTTCCTGCCGACCTTCTTCTACGAGCAATTCTCCGTGACGAAGGTCGAGGCCGGGCGGCTGACCATGCTGGCCGCCTTCATGGGCTCGGGCATCCGGATCGTCGGCGGCTACTACGCCGACCGGATGGGCGGGATCGCGGTCCTGTCGGTGGTGCTGCTCGCGGCGATCGCCACATTCCTGTCGCTGATGGCGACGCCCTCGCTCGCCGTGACCACGCTGCTGTTCATGCTGTGCTTCGCGGCCCTCGGCGCCGGCAACGGTGCCCTGTTCCAGCTCGTACCCCTGCGCTGGCCGACCAACACCGCGGTCGCCGGCTCGATGATCGGCGAGGTCGGGGCGCTCGGCGGCGCGATCCTGCCGAACGTCATGGGCCTGTCGAAGCAATATACTGGCTCGTTCTCGCTAGGCTTCATCGGCTACGCGGTGTTCACCGCCGCGGTTCTCGGCTGCCTGATGCTCTGGCAGCGCAAATGGGTGGGCAGCTGGGTCGGGCCCCGCGGCAAGGCGCTGGGCACCGAGACGGAGACCGGTCAGCTGCAGCCGGCCACGGTCTGAGCAGAATCCTGAAAGGGGAGGTCGTGGAGATTCACGCCTCCCCTTCATCCTGAGGCTTCAGCATCGAACCCATCATTCCGGGCTCCGCTTTGCGGCCCCGAAATTGTCTGTTGGAGGTCTGCTAGTTTGGGGGTGTTCCGCGGCAGCGGGATGCCTGGTCCGGGTGGCCACCCGGACCAGGCGCGAAGCGCCGACCGTCCCGGAATAGGGCTGCAACGCCCGTCGTCATCTCGGTCGGCGCTTCGCTTCCCGTGTCACGCTTGATGAGTTGCCTGGGCCCCTCGGCCAGCCGGCCTGACGCCCGCAGACAATCGCAAGCCATCCCAAGATAGCCCCCATGCCGGCCGCCGCCAACACACCCGAGCCCGCCCCGAGATTCGCCGTCCAGGCCGCCGTCCAGCCCGACACCGCATCCGCCGCCCCGCCGATCCCCACCCGCTTCCTCGGCTGCGATG